>CAYYNS010000166.1:0-4747 GCA_964473085.1 uncultured candidatus Brocadiaceae bacterium | reverse complement strand
GTCGAGGAGGGAACGCTCAGCCCGGCGCAGCTCGAGGCGGTCGTCCAGTACCGGGAGAAGAAGCGCGCCGAAGGGGCGACGCTCTCGCTGTGGGACAGCGCGGTGCTTCAGAACACGATGGACGTCAGCGCCTCCGAGCGGCTGCAGGAGCTCGCGGGCGACCTGGAGGTGGAAAAGCTTGACGAGTACGCCCTGGTGCGGCGGCTTGGCCGGGGCGGCATGGGTTCCGTGTGGCTGGCCCGCAGCCCCGACAACCAGCAGGTGGCAATCAAGGTGCTCAACCAGTCCCTGGCCGCTGAACGCGCCTTTCTGACACGCTTCCTGCGCGAGGCCGAGACGTCCCGCAAGCTCCAGAACGAGGGGATCGTGCGCGGCATAAAGGCCGGGGAGGCGGCGGGCTATTACTACTTCGCCATGGAGTTCGTGGACGGGGAGACGGTGGAGGCGCGGCTGCAGCGGCGGGGGCCTTTCTCCGCGCAGGAGTCTGCCCTCATCATCAAGGCTGCGGCCGAGGCGCTCGCCTTCGCCCATGAGAGCGGCATCGTCCACCGCGACGTCAAACCGGCAAACATCATGCTCACGCGCGAGGGCAAGGTGAAGGTGGCCGACCTGGGGGTGGCGCGGCTGGAAGGGGAAGAGATCACGCGGCTGACGGCCACGGGCGTGAGCATGGGCACCCCCTTCTACATGGCGCCCGAGCAGTGCCGCGACGCCAAGCGCGCCGACGCCCGCAGCGACATCTACTCGCTCGGCGCCACCTGGTTCACAATGCTGGTGGGCAGGCCTCCGTTCGTCGGCGATTCGCCCCTGGAGGTGATGCACAAGCACATGCAGGAGCCGCTGCGGTGGCCTGCGGAAGCGCGGGGACGCGTGCCCGGCGGCGTGGTCGCCTCCGTAGAGTCCATGATGAGCAAGCGCCCGGAAGCCCGCCCGCAGACGATGCGGCAGGTCGTGCAGATGATCGAGGACAAGTGCCTGCGTGAGCGGGACGTCTTCGAGGAGCTCGGCATCGAGAAAGGAAAACCGGGCGCCCCCACGGGGATGTGGGTGATCAGGATGCCGAAGGACGGGCGGCTGAAGGAGTACCGGCTGCCGGAGCGCAAGCTGCGCGAGCTTATCCGCTCGGGCAGGCTCGCAGCGGATGTGCCAGCGCGCCGGCTCGGCGAGCGGGGGGAGTTCGTAGCAATCGGAACTATCCCGGCCCTGGCGGGCGAGCTGCCCACGGTCCCCCTGTCGGCGCCGGCCGCCCCCGTCAGGCACCGCAAGCCGCCGAAAGAGCCCGAGAAGAAACGGCGCGGCAAGGGGCCGGCGAGCCTCCACGATTTCGTCACGCACTACGATGCTTATGACCGCAGCTATCGCCGCAAGAAGAAGCTCAGGCAGATCGCCCGCAGCCTGCTGAGTTTCTTGATCACGGTGGCGGTCATCGCCGGCCTGGCCTACGTCGGCTACAAGTACGTCTGGCCCGTCGTCCAGAAGAAGCTCGCGGAGCGGCAGGCCGAAATTCAACCTGCCGGCAGAGGCCGGTAGCAGCGGCCCCGATTGACGGGGCGGCCGATAGCGATGGGCTCGCCTGCGTCAAGCCGGGCAGGCTGAAGCGCAGCCGACCCACGAGGCCGGGCATGGGATTGGGTAGGGGGAGAAACTTCTACTTTCCCCTCTGCGCCCTGTCCAATCTGTCCAGCTCCCTGGCGTCCCTTATCGAGCAGACCGTGAAGATCACCAGGAAGATGGTGCCGACCGCGACGCCGGCGACGTCGAGCGCGCGGACGGGGACTCCGTAGACGAAGCAGAGCTTGGGGTTCCAGAAGGGGACAATGATGTTGACGATGAACATGACGATCCTGATCTCTGTGGGGCCGAGCTTGCCGTAGGAGAGCTTGAACCGCCCCTTGGCATACGTCGCGGTGTGGACGTAGATGTTCATCATGAAATACCCGATGACCAGGAAAAGGCCGACCCGCAAGTCCATGTACGGGGAAGCACCCAGACCCAGGCAGGCCAGGAAAGCCGTCACGGCGTCGCAGATGTGATCCACGAAGTAGCCGTACCGCTCGCGCTCGATCTTCCTCACCCGGGCCAGTGTCCCGTCCAGGCTGTCGGCATACCAGTGCACGATCAGGGCGAGATTGACCAGCGCCAGCCACCACGGGGAGAAGCGGGTGAGCACGTACCCCGCGCCGATGAGCGCGGCGGCGACCAGTCCCAGCACGGTGAGATGGTCCGGGGTGACCCATCCGGGCAGGGCCTGCGCCATCCTGGGCAGGATCCTCCTCTCGACTGGTCCGGTCAGCGTGTCAATTACGCGCTCTGCTTTTTCCTGGCCCCTGTCCATGTTACCCCCTCTTGAAAATGAGGAACTCGTTCGCAAGGAACTTGAAGAGCGGGCCCGCCAGCATCCCTAGCAGGTTGGCAAGCAGATAGTGCACTCCCGCGAAGGTTGTCAGCGCCCAGAGTGTCCCGAGATTCACGACGAAATCTATGGATGCCGTCACCAGGTTGTACCGTACCAGGCGCAGGAAGTAGTCTTTGACGGTCCTGTCCACCCTGTCCTTCCACGTGACGAAGTAGCACCACGTGAAGTTGTGGATGATGGCGGTCTCGATCGCCGCGGCGCCGGCGGCGACCAGGGGGACGTTGAGGACTCCCTTTAGGAGCCACAGAACGCCCAGATTCACGAGTGTGCCCAGCCAGGCGAAGAGCTGGAACTGGAGCGCTCTGGCGAATACCTTGCTGTTCATGGTTCCCCAACCGTTCAGGGGCACAGGCCCCATGCCCCCGTGATCGAGCGTCGGCGGCCTGCAATGGTAACCGGGCGGCGGCATTACGCAAGCGACGGGCAGGCAAGCGCGCAACCATGGGTCCGTTGCACACCACCGCGGCAAGCTCTATAATCCGCACCCACGCACGCAGGAATGTCTGTCGCACCAACAAGAGTGTGCAAGGGGGAGGTATATGGCCAGGGTGAGAGCGAGCGCGGCCAGGAGCTGGCAGGCCGAGCAGGAAGGGTTCCGGCGCGCTCTGAGCGTGCCGGATGGACAGGTGCCCTGGTGCACAACGGCCTCGTTGGGCTGCGCGCTGCTGCTGGCCATTGACGATGCGTCGCTGCCGGTAAGAAAGAACCTGTGTCTGTATCTGACGAGGCCGACGGTGCGCGCCGGGGCTGTGCTCAGGCCAAGCCCGCGCGACTCGGGCGCGCCGGACGACCTTGCGGCGCATTTCTACGGCACGGTGCTCCGCGATGGCGGGCGATTCCGCATGTGGTACTATGCCTGTCACTGGGGGCGCAACCCCGACTGGCCGCCTGAGGTCGCGCGGCAGGTCGCCAGGAACGATTCCGAACTGTTCCCCGGCCCGCTCTGCTACGCTGAGAGCGACGACGGCGTCACCTGGAGCAAGCCCGCGCTGCGCCAGGTGCTCTTCAAGGGCAGCAGCGACAACAACGCGCTTGCGCTTCCGCACGGCCTTGTGTGCGGCGCCACGGTCATAAAAGACCAGGATGACCCCGACCCGGCGCGGCGCTACAAGATGGTTTACGAGTTCTGGCCGCGCGCAAGCGATCCTCCGCTCGAGGGCGTCGGCCGAGACCCGACAGTCGCGCGCGCCGTCTCGCCTGACGGCATCGGATGGACCGTGCTGGACTGCCCCTTTCCGTACGAGCTTATCGAGCACGCGTCGTTCTACAGGCACGCCGGCCTGTACATCATCAATGCTCAGAGCGCTGAGATGCGGATTCCGGGTGAGGGGGGGACGCGGCGGGGCCGGCAGGGCTTCGCCAGGTTCTCTCACGACTTCGACCACTGGGTGGACGGCCATGTGGAATCCTTCTGCCTGCCTGAGCCGCGCGAGCCGGGCCGCCGCGGGGTGGGATACGCCTACGACCAGGTTCACCTGGGCGTGGGCGCGGCGAGCTTCGGCAACGTCTGCGTGGGCCTCTACGGTATCTGGCACAATGCGCCTCTTGCGGAGCAGTTCAATGAGATCTCCTGCGACCTGGGGCTTGTGGTGTCGAACAACGGCCTGCGATTCCGCGAGCCGGTCAAGAGGCACGTCTACATCGCCCGCGAGGATTCGCCCGTCACGCCGATCGTCGGCAGGCACTACAACACGATTCTTTGCCAGGCGAACGGCATCCTGAACGTCGGTGACGAGACCCGCATCTATCACGGGAGGTGGCGCAATGTGGGCATGGAGCCTGGCCAGATCAAGGACTGCTACGCAGAGGTGGCGCTGGCGACCATCCCGCGCGACCGGTGGGGCGGCCTGGGCCTGTTCCCGCATGCCGAGCAGGGGGCAGTCTGGTCGGCGCCGGTCGCGCTGCCCGAGGGGGGTTGTGAGCTGAGCCTGAACGCCGACGGTGCGGAGGGGATGGTGGTTGAGGTTGCCGATGAGCGCTTCGTGCTTTTGCCCGGCTACTGCGGCACGGGCGCGGGGAAGGCCGCCCGCCATACGGCGGGTGGGCTGGACTGCCCTGTCTGCTGGCCCGGAGGCGCGCTGGGTGCCCTGGGCGGGCGAACCGTGCGGTTCAAGGTTTCACTGCGCGAAGGCGCCGGCATCCCGCCGCGCCTCTATGCGGTCAACCTCTTGCGGGCTGGCAGCGGCTGACCTGCCGTACGGCGGACGGAAAGCTGCACATACTGTCGTCGGAATGCCGGCCGCTCTGGCGCCCGGGGAGGCCGGCGTGCTCAGTGTGCGAGGGGAGAATGCGCAGGAAGGAAAGACGGGCCTTCACGATCACCGTATTCGG
>CAYYNS010000165.1:0-4783 GCA_964473085.1 uncultured candidatus Brocadiaceae bacterium | reverse complement strand
GCCTCCCGCAGGACGTCGAGCTCCTGAAGGACTATCACGCGCAGCTTGTGGAGCTAGGCAAAAGGTACTGCAAGAAGCGCTATCCTGACTGCGCCCGCTGCCCGCTCTATCCTCTCCTCGGGCCGCCCCTCATCGTGGAGGCGGACCTGTGAGGCGCCGCGCAGCGTCCGCCTTGCCAGCTCGCAAGCGGCCCGATAGAATAGCAAATGGGCCAGAGGGTTCCGGTGTGGCTTTCCGGGCAGAGGCGCTGGTCAAAGCGCAGGATGCCGCGTGGGAGGTTTGAGCGCTGATGAAGGAGCTGCGCTGTCCGACATGCGGGAAGGTAGTCACGTCCGATCAGGCGGGGCTCGGGGTTCAAGGACGCTGCCCGCATTGCGGGTCCGACTTGGGCGAGGCGCGGCACAGTGCGGCGGCCGATGATGAGACTGTGGACACTGGCGACAGGGCGGCGGAGGGCTACGTGCGGTTCAAGCCGGGCGACGTGCTGAGCGGCTTTCGCATCGAGCAGGAGATCGGCAGCGGCGGGATGGGGGTCGTTTACAGGGCGACGCAACTGTCGCTCAACCGGCCGGTGGCGCTCAAGATCCTTCCCCGCAAGTATTCGCAGAACCCTTCCTTCGTGCGCCAGTTTGACGGCGAGACGGCGATGCTGGCCTCGCTGAACCACCCGAACATCATCAGCATCATTGACAGGGGCCGCGCCGCAGACACCTGCTTCTACGCGATGGAGTACGTGCAGGGCACGACCCTGAAGAACATGACCAGCCCGCGGCGCATGAGCATCGAGCTGTTCTTGCGGACTTTCCGGCAGGCCGCCGAGGCCCTGCGCTACATGCACTCTAAGGGCATCATTCACCGGGACATAAAGCTCGGCAACATAATGCTCGACGAGAACAGCAACGTGAAGATCGCGGACTTCGGGCTTGCCCGGTTGATGGCCGAGGGGGAGGAAGGGGCGGGCGGCAAGCGCCACGTAGCAGGCACGCCTGGCTACATGGCGCCCGAGCAGGAACTGGACCCCAATCGCGCTGACGAGCGCAGCGACATCTTCTCGCTGGGCGCCGTGATGTACCGCGTGCTGACCGGCAAGCTGCCCGAGTCGCTCCCGCCGCCCCCGCCGAGCCAGGTCCGCGGCGACGTGGATGCGCAGCTCGATCAGCTTGTCCTGAAATGCCTGCGCCGGGACCCGCAGGAGCGCTATCAGAGTGCGGCGGAGTTCCTCAGCGCGCTGGGCGCATATCAGGAAGAGCTGACCCGCCTGCACAAGGTCTGCCCTTACTGCAAGGCTCAGAACCCGATCGAGGAGGAGGTCTGCCTAGGCTGCGGGGCCGACCTGTTCGGCCTGCTTGGCCAGTGCCCGCGGTGCGGGGCCTCCAGCGCGCCTACAGCACAGGCATGCGAGGGCTGCGGCGTCAACCTGAAGGATGCCCACCGCGAGGCGGCTTCCGCGATCCACAAGGGGGTGGAAAGGGCCCGCGCCCTGGCGGCCGCCAAGAACCACAAAGGTGCTGTGGGGGAGCTCAGGGGCGTGCTGGAGGTCAAGGGCAGTCTCTACGAGCACGCGCGCTCAGAGGCCTCCGGGCTCATCGAGCGCTACGAGGCCGAGCGCCGGGCGCCTTACCTGGAGGCCGTCGAGCAGGGCAGGGCGCTCGCTGTCGAGGGGGACCTGGTCCGGGCGATCGAACTCTACAGAACGGTCCCGCCGGAGATGTTCGCCGAGATTCCGGCGGACCAGTACATCCGCGACGCCGAGGAGAAGATCGCGGCCGCGAAGGAGCGCCTCCAGCACGCCACCGGGCTGCTGGACCAGGAACGGCTGGACGAGGCTGAGGAGGTCCTTGAGTGGGTCGCGGCCACCTGGCGCGACTGCCCGGGGCTGCGCGACGCGCAGTATCGCCTCCAGGCTCTCCAGCAGACGCGCGAGATGATCAAGGAGGAGCTCAAGGTCGTAGACCGCCTGGTGGAACTCGGGGATTTCGAGCAGGCACGTGCCAGCCTGGGTGCTCTGGCCAGGTCCGCCCCGCGTCGCCCGGAGATAGAGCGCAAGGCGCGGGAGATTGACCAGAGGGAGCAGAAGCACCGGCTGGAGGCCTTGCTTCAGGAGGCAAAGTCCGCCGAGGAGAAAGGCCAGTACCTCAGGGCCAGCCAGACGTGGAAGCAGGCAGCCGATCTGGCGGCGGGCGAGCAGGCGCAGAAGGCCGCCCTCCTTGCGAAGGCCCGACGCGCGAGAGAGCACGCACGGGCTGAGGAGATCCTCGAGCCTTTCGGTCCGGAAGAGCTTCCCGAGTCGCAGCCCGTTGTGAAGCTGTCGGCTAGGCGCGGGCGGCGCGCCAAAATGGCGCTCCTCTATTTGCTCGTGGCGCTCGGGGCGGCCGTCGTCATCGCTGTGGGCCTGGGGCTTTACAGGCGCCAGGCCCCGCCAGAGGAGACAGGCGGTGGGCGGATCGTTCCTGGGTCCGGACAGCAGGCTGGTCCCGGTCAGGAAGGCCAGCCGGTGCCGGAGGGTGTGCTGCCGCAGGCCGTGGGCGGCGCGAAAGAATACTTTTTGGAGAACTTCGACGAGGGCACCGCTGACAACTGGCAGTATCCAGCGGGGCGCTGGCTGCCGGCACCCGTAGAGAGGAGGACCCTGCGCGCCTTCGCTGAGGACGGCGAGGCTGTCGCTTTGCACAAGTTCTACCAGCAGCAGGATTGCGGTGTGGAAGCCTGGGTGCGCATGGATGTCGCCGGGCGGGCGGACTCGAGCGTCTCGCTGTCCGTTCGCAAGCAGGATGGCAGCGAGCTCGCGCTCAGGGTTACGAGGGGGACGCAGGCAGCGGTCGCCAAGTTCGCCGCGTTCGTGGACGGCCGGCCTGTGGCGGAGGGCGAGACGGTCGAATTGCCGGGCAGCGCAGGGATGCTCTTTGAAGGCACCCTCAGGATTGACGCGCTCGGGGACAGGGCGCTGGCCCGCGTGGACGGCGCGGCGGTCGGCGTGCTGAGCGGGCTTCCTGCGGAACTCGTCAGGCCCGGCAAGGCTGCCCTTCATGCGGCCTACTGCCGCGCCTCCTGGGATGATGTGAGGCTGGACAAGGCAGTGCCCGAGAACCTCGCCCCGGGGGAGATCATGAAGTCGCCACAAGAGACGCTGACCGGGCCCGGTGAGAAGCCGCCCGAGCAGCCGCAGCTGCCTACTGTGGCGGATGTCAAGCCCGACCCTGCGGTGCAGGCCGTCGCGCTGGGGAACCATTCGCTCAGGATGCTGCAGAGCTTCGACACGAACGGCGCGGGCTGGAAGGCCGAAGCCGGTGCGTGGCAGCGCATGGCCCAGCGCTACGGGTTCTCGGAGGCGGGCAGCGGGGCCAGTTTCCTTACGCTTGGCCAGTTTGCCGATGTCGAGATCAAGGCAGCGGCCTCGGCGGGCGGCGCAGGCGAGGATTCGGCGGGGAAGTCGTTTGGGCTCCTGGCGCGCTATCAGGACGAGCGCAACTACATCTTCTTCGGCCTGACGGGCACCGGGGGCGCCGGGTGGGCTGTCGAGCTCATCACGTGCGTGGAGGGCCGCCAGCAGACCGTGACGGCGCCCGGTGGCCCTTACAGGCTCGGGCAAGGCGGCGATCTGGGGCTTATGCTCAGCGCGGTTGGTTCGCGGGCGTGCGGGTATGTGGGCGGCAGGGCCGTTGTGAGCGCACAGGACGTGCTGGCCCTTGCGCCGGCAGGCGGGAAGTTGGGGGTCAGGATTTCGGGGCTGGTTGCTTCGTTCGACGCGCTTCAGGTCAGGGCGGTTCAGCCCGCCGTACGGCGGGGCGGCGAGGCGTGGACCGGCGGCGTGCGCCTGGAGATTGCCGAGGGCATCGAGGCCGAGCCTGCGGAGCCTCCGGCTCTGATCCGGCTGCGCGAATGTAAGGGACGCTACCTGTTCCTGGAAGGACTGGAGAGTGGTGTCGGCACGATGACGGTTGCCGCGAGGCTGGAAGGCCTGCGCGCCTACCCCCAGTTCTCCCTGTGCGGTGCGGCCAAGGGGCAGAGGGCCGAGATGGCAGCACAGCTTGCGGACTTCTACGGTCGTGGCCGGGTTGAGGTGCGCTTGGTCGCGGTGGTGCCGGACAGGGGTGCGCTGGCCACAAGGAGCTACGCGCAGCGAAAGCTGACGGGCGTGGAGATTTCTGCACCCATAGAGTTTACGCTTGCCCTGAGGCCGGACGGCATCGAGTGCTTGATCGGGGGCCAGCGCGTGGCGGGCAAGACCCGGGACGGGATGCTGCTGCCCGCTGAGCCGGGGAAGTGGGGATTCCGCAGCACGGACATGATTGCCACGATTGAGCGCATCGAACTCGAGCTGTGAGCCGGAGCCCGGGAAGCCGTGGATGGCGCGGCTGCCCTGGCTTGGCGCTCCGAGTGTCACACGGGGCTTACAGATCCGGAGGGCGCAGCAAGGAGACCGGAAGCAGATGGGAGAATGCATCTTCTGTCAGATCGTTGCGGGGCAGGTGCCAGCTGCCAGGCTGATCGAGACCGACAAGGTGGTCAGTTTTCTGGACATTGCGCCCGTCAACCCGGGGCACTGTTTGGTGGTGCCGAAGCGACACGTCGAGACGTTGCTCGAGATGACCCAGCAGGAGCTCCACGTATGCATGTTCACCGTGCAGCGGGTGGCGCGCGCGGCGACGCGTGCAGCCGGGGCCGTGGGGTTCAACGTGCTGCAGAACAACGGCCGCTGCGCCGGGCAGATTGTGCCTCACGTGCACTTCCACGTGATACCGCGCTCGCCGGACGACGGGTTCCAGTTCGGGTGGCGGCAGGG
>CAYYNS010000164.1:0-4788 GCA_964473085.1 uncultured candidatus Brocadiaceae bacterium | reverse complement strand
CTCTATGGCCTGCACCAGTTCCGCGATTCGGTCCCTGAGCCTGTGGTCCTTCAGGGTCCTGCGCTGTCCAGCGCGCGCGATGGCCGCGCGCTCGTCCTCGTGTTCCAGGTAGTAGCGGACCCGTTCCACGCACTGCGGGGCATCCTTGAAGGTCACCACCTCCGTGCCCGGCTCGAACAACTCGTGCAGGTCCGACTTGTGGTCGGTGACAAGGAGGGATCCCATTCCCGTGGCCTCGAACAGGCGGAGGTTGTTTGCGTGGTTGCCCGCCACGTCAATGTGATGGTTGAGACTTACGCGGGAGCGCGCAAGCAGCCCGTACATCTGCTCTGCCCAGGCCTGCCCGCGATAGCGGGGGCGCACGGGGGAGTCGGGCGGCAGGTCCTCGAGGTTCGGCCCCCAGATGTCCAGTGGAAGCCGCTCGCACAGGTATTCAAGCCACTCCCGTCGGCCGGCGTGCGCCGGCTGGAGGCTTCCGACGAAGGAGATGGCGATCGTCTGCTCAGGCTGCCCGACACTGTCCAGGGCCGCTGGTTCGAACGCCCACTTCACCAGTTCGCTGCGAACGCCAAGGCTGCGGAAGTGGCTGACCAGGTTGGGCAGGGACGAGATCATCAGGTCGTAGACCGTGAAGTCCACGCCCCGCGGAACCGGGGCCGCATGCTGGCCCACCAGCCACCGCAGGTGCGGCTTGACCTCCAGCAGGAACTCCCGGCTCAGGACGATGTAGAAGCACATCAGCACCTCGGGCTTATAGTGCTCGATCTGTGCGCGCAGTACTTCGTCCCTCCACCTTTCAGTGCGCTCGTAACTAACCCAGGGCACCAGGTGGCGGCGCATCCGGAAGTGCAGCCTGCGCCTGGGCGTCAGCTTCACGCCATGCTGGCGGGCCCACGCCCTCTGCAAGGGCTCGTTATTCACCCACACGTGCCACGCCTCATGCCCCAGCGCCTCCAGGTGCCGGGGGTAGAAGGTCGTTATGTTGTGCAGGCTAGCCATGCGGGCGCGGTACTGCTCCTCGAAGGGCTGCTCAGCCAGCCCCGGATGCCGGCCATAGAACCAGTCCAGGAAATCAGAGTAGTCAAAGTTGACCAGCAAGAACCGCATGTCGTGCCTCCGCTTGGGGGCCTGCGCTAGGCGTGGGGATTGCGGGGCAGTTCCAGGACTTCCCATTTGTCCTTGCGCAGCACGCCCAACTCCCCGGCCTCAATGGGACGCTTGAAAATGATCGCCATGATGTGCATGGACTGCCGGATTGCGAGCCTGGCGAGCAGGTCGCGCCGAAGGATCGTCAGCCGCATCTTGCGGTAAACGGGCGAACGCCAGGAGGCAGGCTCGAACTCGCAGCCCTTCACGTGGAAGTCATTGAACCTGCGGAAGGCGACGGCCGGCAAGTTCAGCGCCAGGGCCGCCTTGATGATCTCCCGGCTGGAAAGGGCATAGACGTAGTTGCCGACCTCCTCATACTCGGCGAAGACCCGGCTCTTGCGGCGGGCAGAAGGCGATCGGCCGGCAGCGCCGCCCTTTCCCACAAGGCCTTTGGCCAGGTGCCAGCACCGGGACGCGACGATCCGGGGAAGCCTCCTCAGAGGCGGCACGTGAATGCCATCCTTCATGCTCCGGCGCCAGTCGTGGGGCTCAACTAAGACCACAGCCTGGCGGGCCACCCGCAGCATCTCGTAAAGCGCCACCATCGGCCGGGGGCAGTGATGGTAGGTCTCCTTGCAGAACACGAAGTCGAAGCTCTCGTCCCCGAAGCTCAGCCGCTCCGCGTTTTCAACTGCATATCGCTGGATCAACCCGCGCTCCCTGGCCGGCCTGAGCAGTCCATCCGAGATGTCGGAAGGCAGCACGTCGCGAAAGCCCTTCTTCTTCAGCCTGATTGCATCAAGACCGAATCGTCCGTCTCCAACAGTCAGCCAGGTGGCATCCTTGAGCCCCAGCAAGCAGTCCACAGCCCGGTACATGCGCTGGTGCCGCCAGAAGTCGGCCGTATCCTGGCGGAACCAAGCCTCGTGCATCCGCTGACGCTCCGGATGGTCCAACTCTTCCTGGAGATGCGCGACATGCCGCTCATAGGAGCGCAGGTGGAATGTCATGGCAGTCCGGCTCTCCCTAATCAAGACAGAAGGCGACGGCACCAAGTCTCCAGCACGAGCGCTTTGAAGGCCAACTGCGTGCTCGACCTCCCGGGCGGTGCGGCTGAGAGAAGGTCACCGCCGGCCTCGCTCAGCACGCCAGACTCAACGAGGAAGCCGCCCTTTACCGTGGAGCCGTATGCAGCGAACAGGGCGTCGTACCAGGCCTGGACCGGCGGCGAGAAGCCGCGTTTGGATCGCTTCATGACGAACTGGGGCACTATGCCCTCCAGCGCCTCCCTGAACCATGTCTTCGCTGGCTGTCGGTAGTCGGCACGGCTCTTGCGCAGGCCGACGACCGTCTCGACGAGGCGGTGGTCAACAAGGGGCAGGCGCATCTCCACCGAGGAAGCCATGCTCAGCCGATCCCCCTGCGCGATGCCGTTGCACATCAGGTAGGTCCGGCAGATCAGGCCTGTCAGGGCAACCGGCACCGACGGCCACTCGCCCTCCATCGTGAACAGGTCGCAGGGGTCGGCGTCCGCCAGCCGGTCCAAGAACGCCCGGGAAAAGACCCTGTCAACGAGTTCAGCAGTTATGCCCTGGAAGGCGGGGCTGATCTCCTGGAAGACCAACCGGTCCGGATCTGCAGCGCGATGACGCCGATAGGTCTGCCAGCCGTCCCGCACTCCTCCCAGGCGCCGACCCCAGTGCGCCAGCACGCGGGGCGAAAGCGAGGGGGGCCTTGACGGACGCAGGTAGCGCCACAGCGCGCGCCGACCGCTGCGGCGCAGCTCAGCTTTGAGCAGCGACTCCCGACAGGCGCGCCGCATCCAGGGGTAGCCCCAGAACAGCTCGTCTCCCCCCTGGCCCTGCAGCATCACTGGCACACCGCGCTCCCGCGCCAGCTTCATCACCGCGTAGTAGCCGTAGCCCGCGATGTCGGCGATGGGGTCGTCGGTCCAGCGGACCAGCTCCGGAAAGAACGCCACCAGTTCGTCCGTCTTGATCTCCACGTCGTAGAACGGCATGCCCAGGTGGTCGGCCAGCTCTTTGGCATCCCGGCGCTCGTCGCAGTCCGGGCGACCGACGTAGCCCACGCTGAAGGCGCTCATGACGCCGGGGTACTTGCGCACCGTCAGCGAGGCAATGGCGCTGGAATCCAGCCCGCCGCTCAGCGCCATGCCCACCGGCACGTCCGACCGGATGACGATGTCGCCGATCCTGTCCAGCTCGGCGCGGATGAGCTGCGCAGGGTCGCCCCCAAGGGGTGGCGCGTCCTCGATGGCCCAGTAGCGTTTTTGTTCGGCTCGCCACGGGACCACCGTGAGCAGCAGCGTGTGCCCCGCCGGCAGCTTGCGAACACCGCACAAGGGCGTGAACGGCTCCGGCACGTAGTTGTAGTAGAAGTAGTCGAACAGCGGCACCGGGTCCAGCTCCAGGCGCAGCGCCCCCGAGGCGAGCAGGGCCTTCATCTCGCTGGCGAAGTAGAGCCTGCCGTCCACCTCGTAGAGGTAGAGGGGTTTCTCCCCCATCCGGTCGCGCGCCAGAAGAAGCTGCTGGCGGCATGAGTCCCACAGCGCGAAGGCAAACATGCCGCGCAGCTCGTGCACACAGTCGCGCCCCTTCTCCTCATAAAGGTGCAGGATCGTCTCGCAGTCGCTCTTGGTAGCGAAGCGATGCCCGCGGGCCGCCAGCTCCTCGCGCAGCTCCACGTAGTTATAGACCTCGCCGTTGGCCACGAGGGCAAGCGACCTGTCCTCGTTGTAGAGCGGCTGCCATCCGCCCTCCAGGTCAATGATGCTCAGGCGGCGCATCGCCAGCGCGATGTGCGCGCCGCAGTACCAGCCGGCGCCGTCCGGTCCCCGGTGCACGAGCGCTGCGTTCATGCGCTCGACGCGCGCCGCGTCATCCGGCGTCAAAGGCTCGCAGCTAACGATGCCCGCAATGCCGCACATCAGGTCGCTTTCTCCTGGGGGCCTGTGCCGGCTCGGCGCCTGCGCAGCAAGGGCCGCAACGCACGATAGATCGGGTTGTTGACCAGCGGCCGCAGCCGCCGCACGATCCGGTCCCATTCTGACCTGCAGTACTCATAACGATCGTAAAGCTGGCCCACAGCCGCCAGAGCCACGTCTGGGCGGCCGTGCCGAATCTGCACCTGGACCATCTCCAGGAAGAATTGTTTGCTCATGTCGTACGTCTTCATGTGGCTGTGGCGGTGCGCGGCGGACAGCACGCCGTCAACGTGTCGAAACGGCACGACTTTGATCAGCTTCAGCCACAGGTCCATGTCCATGGCGTAATGCAACTGTTCGTCCACCCCCCCGACGGCGCGGTAGGCCTGCGCCGGGAAGAAGCACGACGACTGGAACAGGCACCTGTCACACCACCAGACGATGGCGTCGAAGGTGAGTTCCTTGGCGGGGCTGGTGTGAATTGGGACGCCGTCCTCCGTGACGGACATCCCGCGTCCCACGAGCGCGGCGGGTCGGTTCGAGTCGCGCCAGGCGCGCGCCACCGTCGCCAGCACGCCGGGCAGATAATAGTCATCGCTATTGAGCCAGGCGAGGATTTCGCCCGTCGCGCGCGCGAATCCCTTGTTGATCGCGTGGCTCTGGCCACGGTCCGGCTCCGAGACCCACCACGCGAGGGACTTCTCGTACCTGCGGATGATCTCTACGGAGCCATCCGTAGAGCCGCCGTCCACCAC
>CAYYNS010000163.1:0-4791 GCA_964473085.1 uncultured candidatus Brocadiaceae bacterium | reverse complement strand
CCAGCGCAGGTACAGTCTCTGCCTCCGAGTGCTGCCACCAGACGAGCACTACGATCAGCGCCAGGAACGCCGTGACCGCCAGCACCACCGTCAACCCCAGGTGCCGTTTGGATTGCATGCCGCTTTGACCTGCCTGGTCATTTGTGAGCGCCATGTTTCGGTCCTCCCTCGGTTCATTATCCCCGTCCGAGCGCCTCTTTGCAAGCCTGTCGCCCTTGCTTGGCCCTGTGAGAGTGCGTAGCAGCGCGATATTTGCGGGGCTGCTTGCGATGCGGCCGTGGATTCGGCTACGATTGAAGCATAGCCGGGGGGCACAACTGGATTGCGAGCAAGGGGACGATGCCCGCCAGTCTGTCTGCTGGCCTTCTGGGCCGCGTGGCGGCTGTGGTCGGTCTGTCGAGTTTTTTGCCTTGGCAGTTGCCGCTGCCCTTTTTGCTGCGCCGGTGGTCGGGCGGGGCGGCGACTGAACCGGCGCGCCGATACCCTTGAGCGGGACTGCGATCGTTGATAACCTGAAAGTTGTGCTGCCAGGTCCGGCGAAAGCCCTCTTAGCGGTACGGAGGGGTGGCGGATGAGCAGCCCTGCGCCCAACCTGGCCGATCCGATCGGCCAGTATGAGATGATGCTCATGATCCGGTTGTTCGAGCAGCGGGTTGACCGCCTGTTCGACGAGGGGGCTATCCACGGCACAGCCCACCTGTGTATCGGGCAGGAGGCGTGCGCGGTCGGGGCCGTGGCAGCTGCGCGCAGCACCGACCCGATTGTGAGCAGCCACAGGGGGCATGGGCATTTCCTTGCCCGCACGGGCGATCCCGCAGCCCTGATGGCGGAGCTTCTGGGCAAGGCCACGGGGCCTTGCATGGGGCGGGGCGGGTCTCAGCACCTGTGCGTGCGCGATCTGGCCTTCTACGGCACGAACGGCATCACGGGCGGCGGCATCCCCACAGCCACCGGCCTTGCGCTCAGCCAGAAGCTGCTGGGGACCGGGAAGGTGGTGCTGTGCTTTTTCGGCGAAGGGGCAACCAACCAGGGCACTTTCCACGAGAGCCTCAACATGGCGGGCATCTGGGACCTGCCCATCGTGTATTTCTGCGAGAACAATCAGTACGGCATGAGCACGCCTTTCCGCCAGATCATGAAGGTCCGCACGGTGGCCGACCGGGCCGCTGCATACGGGATGGAAGGCGCCTGGGTGGATGGCATGGATGTGGAGGGCGTGCGTGAGGGCGTGGCCGCCGCCGTGGAGCGGGCCCGCGCGGGAGGCGGCCCCACCCTGGTTGAAGCGGAGTGCTACCGTTTCTGCGGCCACTCCAAGAGCGACCGGCTCCTCTACCGCAGCCGTGAGGAAGAGGCGCGCTGGCGCCAGCGGGACCCAATAGAGTCTTACCGTAGGAAGCTGCTCGCCAGTGGGGTGCCCGAAGGCGTGCTGCTGGATGCCGGGCGGCGGGCGGCCCAAAAGATCGAAGAGGCCTACCAGCAGGCGCGTTCCGCTCCGGAGCCCACGCCGCAGCAGGTGCTTGTGTCTCCCTACAGCAAGGAAAGCCCCGGCCCATGAGCGAGGCGCAGCCCGCCACGTTCCGCCAGGAGCTCTACCAGGCCCTGCGCGCGGAGATGGAAGCCGACCCGCGGGTCATCCTCATCGGGGAGGACATCCGCGAGTATGGCGGTGCCTTCGCCGTCACGGCGGACCTTTACCGTCTGTTCCCTGAACGCGTCCTGAACGCGCCCATCAGCGAGAACAGCTGTGTGGGCGTCGCCGTCGGCGCGGCGCTTGGCGGCCACAGGCCGGTCGTCGAGATCATGTTCATGGATTTCATCGCCCTGGCGATGGACCAGATCGCCAACAATGCTGCGAAGGTCTCTTACATGTACGCGGGACAGCTATCGGTCCCTATCGTCATCCGCACCCCCTACGGCGGCTACCGCGGCTACGGCCCGAGCCATTCTCAATCGCTCGCCTCCTGGTTCATGAGTGTGCCGGGCTTGAAGGTCGTGGTGCCGTCGGAGGCTGCCCATGCCGGCGCGCTGCTGCGGCGCGCCATCCGGGACGATAACCCGGTCCTTTTTCTCGAGCACAAGCTACTCTACGGCGAGCGCCTGCCCGAGCCGGGTGCGCGGCAGGACCTGCCCATCGGCAGGGCGCGCACTGTTATAGAGGGCAGCGATGCCACGGTCGTGACCTATGGCTTGGGGGTGAAGCTCGCCACGAAGGCCGCCGAGGTGCTTGCCGGGCAGGGGGTGAGCGTGGAGGTGCTGGACCTGGTCACGCTCAAGCCTTACGACGCGGGGGCAGTCTTTGCCGCTGTCCGCAAGACGGGCAAGGCGGTGTTCCTTGAGGAGGGAGTGGTTACGGGCGGAGTGATGGCCGAAATCTGTTCGACAGTCGCCGAGAACTGCCTGTGGGACCTGGACGGCGGACTGCTGCGGGTGGGCGCCCGCGACCTGCCAATCCCCTGTGCGCCCAGTGCGGAGGCGCTCGTGCTGCCCAACGTCCAGCATGTCGTAAGTGCCGTGCAGCAGGTCATGCGACCCTGAGCACTTCGCGGGCGCGGTCCCGACCGCTGCTAGGCCGTGTTGAACAGCGCTGAGAGCGCCCCCAGCTTCTGCATCAAGTCCTCGTCAGTATGCGCCTCTGCCGTCAGCCGTGCCAGGGGCTCCGTGGCGGATGGCCTGACGCAGAACCACCAGTGGCGGTAGTCCACGCGGATAGCCTCTGCCTGTTCGATGTCGGCAGGCCGGCAGTGGCGCGCGACCCGCCAGTCGCGCTCGCACATGATCTCCAGGGGGTCGGGGAACATCTCGACGGCCCTGCGGGCCGCTGACCGGCAGGCAGCAAGCGAGTCTTCCTGGCGCTCGAAGTGGAATGCCGGCTCCCTATCGGGGGCGATCCATGGGCCGGGCAGGCTCTGCACGAGCGGCTCAAGCCGGCTGCTCGCTGCCATGTGGAGCAGGCACAGCGTGGTGATGAGCGAACTCTCGGCGCAGTGGAACTGGCGATAGAAGTAGTGGCCCGACTGCTCGCCGGCAAACGCAATGTGGGGGTCACGCCGCAAGATGCTTTTGACCTTGGCGTGGCCCACCGGCACGATGAGGGGCTCGCTGCCCTGGCCCCGCATGAAGTCCAGGACCTTGCGGCTTGTGACCATGCTCACGGCGCACCGCGCCTCTTGGTCTCCCTCGAAGAGGTGTTGGAACAGGGCCAGGATCATCTCGCTGCCGTCCATGATATGCCCGTCTGTCAGCACGGCGACGGTTCGGTCTGCATCCCCGTCATAGGCGAAGCCGATATCGGCGCGCTCCACGGTCACCCGGTCTCGCAGGGGAATGAGGTTTTCCAGAAGCGCTGGGTTAGGGTCATGGGCGGGGAATCGGCCGTCAGGCTCGAAGTTCATCCTGATCGGCTCGATTCCCAACGCATCGTCCAGCCCAGTCCAGAGCAGCCCGCCGGTGCCGTTGCCCGGGTCCACCACCACTTTCAGGCTGCGCACCTGCGGCACGCCTGCTAGCGAGAGGGCGAATCTGAGATAGTCATCCTCCGGGAAGACTGTTTTCTGGAGAGCCTTCGCTGCCGGCGGGGCCGCGGCTGGAGCCTCGAGGAGCCAGCGTCGTAGCACCGCCAGGCCACTGCGCTCGCTGATGGGCTCAACGCCGCGGGCCACGAGCTTGAAGCCATTGAACTGGGGCGGGTTGTGGCTGGCCGTCACCATCACGGCCATGTCGAACCGCACGTCGCAGCCCATCACGTAGTACACCAGCTCGACGGGGCAAAGCCCGAGGGCGGCCACATCGCCCCCGGCCGACCGCGTCCCCTCGGTCAGGGCCGCGCACAGCGGGGCGGAGCTCGTGCGCGAGTCGTGCCCGACCAGCAACCGCCGGCTGCCCAGTGCGTGCACGAGTGCCTGGCCGAGCATGAAGGCGAACTGTTCGTTGAGCTGGGTGGGGTAAATCCCGCGGATGTCGTTGGGCTTGAAGACCTGCTCGTCAATGCGCATCTTGGGCGCCTCCACTCGAAGATTACATGGCTGCGCTCAAACCTTCAAGGGCTGCCAGGCGTGAACCATCCGGCTCGCATCAAAAGAGACCGGCGGACCGCGACCGGCCCGCCGGCCCCTCTGCATTCGCCCAGAGTGCAGGTGATCTCGGCACCCAGCTACTTCGCTTGCTGGGCCTCTTTGCGTGTCTTCAGTGTGTAGAGTCCCTTGCGCACCCGCCTGAAGTCTTTAGCCTGGGCGAGCATGACGCTGATCATGTTCTTAGGGTTTTTGCTCTTTGTCTGGTAGCCAGCCGCGGGCAGCTGCTCGGCGATCTCGGCAGCCCTCATGGGCTTGCCTGCCTTCTGGAGGATCTCAGCTACCACCTGGCGCAGCGCCCTGCCGCGGCGCCTGCGACGCGCCCTGCGCGCAGGTTTCCTTCTGACGACTGCCCGCGCGGCCGCTTTCGGAGCTGCGCCCCTGAGCTGCGAGATCGCGCCCCGGAGTTCTTCCAACTCCGCAGCCAGCGCTTCTCTTCTGCGTCTCAGCTCCTCGAGGGCCTGCACCTCCTGCGCGAGGAACCGCTCAAGACCTGCAACGGTCAAGGTCCGTTTCCGCATCCTCTATCTCCTCTCTCTGAGTGGACTGGGCGATGCAATAGCGACGGCCATTGAGTTGCTCAAAAGTCCGATTAGTCTACCGAACATTCCTGAGAAGTGCAAGCAATTATTTGGCGACTTTGTTGCATCTGGCCCTAGTGGACGCAAATCCAACGGGATGCTACAATTCGTCAGCCGGGTCCTAGCCATTTGTGCTTTTT
>CAYYNS010000162.1:0-4807 GCA_964473085.1 uncultured candidatus Brocadiaceae bacterium | reverse complement strand
AGCGTGATCTCGCCCAGCCCCTTGAACATGTGGCCTCCGTAGCAGCGGGGCGGAGCGCCCATATTAGCGCGGACCTGCCGCTCGGACAAGCGCTGTGGGCAGCACGCTTCTAGGGCCCGGCCTTGCGGCGGCGCCTGGCGGGGCTACAATGAGCGCTGGGTGAGCACAAAGCCGCCCAGCGCAGAGGCAAGGACGATGGAGGCGGACGCAAGGGAGAGGCTGGTTCAGATCGGGCGCCTGCTGCTGGATCAGGAGCGGGCAGAGGTGCTCGTCGAGCCGCGCGCCAGAGAGAAGGGGTTCTGGTTCGGAGCTGGAAACATCGCCCGCGCTGCTGACGGGACCCTGTGGCTTGTCGGCCGGTACCGCAACGGGGGCGACGCCCGAAGGGGCCTGGAGGCGGGCCCGCGCGGCGCGGAGCTTGCGATCATGCGCTCCGCCGACGGCGGGCATACGTTCGAGCCCGCGTTCTGCCTATTCAAGGACGAGCTGGGCAGCGACGGTGCGCCGGTCCTTTCCATCGAAGGCGCCTGCCTATGCACGCACGAGGACCGGGTAGAGCTTTACGTGTCGTCCGAGAAACTGCGGTCCTATCCTGCGCAGGTCGCGCACTTCCAGAAGCCGGGCACGGGGGTATGGAGCATTGACGTGCTCTCGGCGCCTACAGTGGAAGCGCTGGCGGAGGCTCAGGCCCGCCCCGCCCTGCGCAACGACGATCCGCTCTGGCTCCACGTGAAAGACCCCGTGGTGTTCGAGCTGGACAGGCAGCCGGCGATGCTGTTCTGCTCACACCCGCTCTCGTGGGCGAGCTCGAACGCGGGCTACGCCGAACAGATGGGGCCGGCGGGGGCGTGGGAGGTGCTCGACTGGTCGGTCCTACTCCGCGGGCCGGCCTGGGACGTAGCGGTCACGCGCCTGACGTGCCGGCTGGCGCTGCCCATGGCAGGGATGCTGCCGCGCGGCTCACAGCTCTCGCTTTACTTCTACGACGGCGCGGAGTGCATCCACGATCACGGCGGGAGCCGTGTGCGCGGCTATTCGTGCGAGGAGGTCGGCGGGCTGGCTGTAGGATGGGACGAGCAGTTCCCAGCGCTGGAGCCGCTCTCGCTGGAGGAGCCGCTTTTCGTCTCCCCGCACGGCACGGGATGCAGCCGCTACGCGTCGGTCTTCGATGCCGGGGACTTCTACATCGCCTCGTGGCAGCAATCCCAACCCGATCTGTCGCAGCCCCTTGTGGTCAACAGGGTGCCCAAGAGCGATGTCATAGCAGTGCTGACGGCGTGAACTGCGCGCGGGAGACTCAGGGAGACCGGCCCCGGAAGATCTCCTTGCGATACCACACGACGAAGACGACGGCGAAACCGAGCGAAACCGCCGTCACCAGCATGGCTCCCCACAGTATCAGCCTCTGGCCGCCGGACACGTTTACGCCACGCGAAGCGAGGATCAGGTAGAGGAATATGCCAGCGATGAGGGCGGTCTGAAGCCAGAACTTGACCCTTCCCATCCAGTTGGCCCCGACCAGCTCTCCGTCGAAAGCCCTGACCTGCCGGACCCCGGAAACCAGCAGTTCGCGGAACAGGTTGACCAGGATCAGCCACATCGGCAGAAGTCCGTGGTGGTGAGCGAACACGAACATGGCGCCCAGCACCAGCACCTTGTCCGTGATCGGGTCCATGAACGTGCCGAAGGCGGTGACGAGGTTGCGCCTGCGGGCCAGGTAACCGTCAAGCCAATCGGTCAGGCCAGCCACCAGGAACAGGGCCAGCCCGACCGCCAGCGGGGTCGTTGCCACGGCGGAAGCAAGCCAAAGTATGAACGGCACCAGCACCAGACGCAGCGCCGTGATCACATTGGGCAGCACGATTGCTGCTCCTCCTTCTGCCTCGCCGCGCGCGCACCGGCATCCTACCACACAGGGGTCGCGGACAGGATGCGCTCAACCACTGTGTCGGGCTGCACGCCCTGAGCCTCGGCCTCGAAACTCAGGATCACCCGATGACGCAACACGTCGGGGGCCACAGCCTTCACGTCGTCCGGTATCACGTAGACGCGCCCCTCCAGGAGCGCCCGCGCGCGTGCTGCCATGACCAGGTACATGGTGGCGCGCGGGGAAGCTCCCCACTCGATGAGATGCTCAAGCCCAAGCTCCGCAGAGCGCGGGGGCCGGGTGCGCCTCACAATCTCCAGCGCGTATGCCTTCACGCGGCTGTCCACCCGTATCTGATCGGTTACCTGGCGCAGGCCGAGGACCTCCTTAGGACTCAGCACGGGGCGAACCCGGACGTCGGGGCGCGAGAAAGCCATCCTGTCCACGATCTGCGTCCGGCCGATTGCCGACGCCCTCTCACAGTATATGATCCGCGCGCATCATTTCAACGACTGGCCCCGGCGCCAAGGCCTCAAGCCGGCAGCCGGTGAGCACCTGCGTGTGCGGCGGGCACACAGCATTGACTTCCGGCTGCGCAGCGGCTTAGACTCTATTCGTGCCGGGCGTCACACAAAGGCACACACAGAAACGGATGCGCAGGGAATGGAAGCGATCCTTGGCTCCGCCGGAGCCACATTCCTGGAGTCGCTCAACTGGGTGGATACGCTGGTGATCGTCATTGTGCTGGCCAGCGCCACAGCGGGTTTCCTGTCCGGCTTCATATGGCAGATCCTGCGCATCGCAAGCCTCCTGGCGGCTTTCGCGGTGGCGACGCGCTTTCACAGCGGCCTGGGGCGCTACCTGTCCGTTGACATTCCCGAGGCAACGCGGTGGATGATCTGCTACCTGGCACTGTTGGTCGGGGTGCTTGTAGTGGCCTATGCTATCCTATTTCTGGCACGAGGCCCGATCAACTCCCTGAAGGTGGAGGTTCCTGACCGCATCATAGGAGCCATTCTCGGAGTAGGAAAAGGCGTGCTAATCTGCGGCATCATCTCCCTGATCGTGCTGAAGTACACGCCCACGGGGACCGCTCTGGAAGAGGCCGTCAGGAACTCTCCCCTCTCGCAGTATTGCTCCGAGGCAACGCGCTCTCTGTGGGGGCTCATGCCGGGCGCCGGCCTTTAGAGCCCGGCGCGCCTGGCACTGTTCCTGGGCAGGGGCGCCCGCGGCGGTCACACTGTAACCGCCGCGGCTAGCCAGCGCCCCGTTTGCGCGCTCGTTTAAGGCGCGCAGAGACCACCCCTCCCTGCCAGCGACCGCTGGTCAAAGACAGGCCCGGGGCCGACATGCCTTCTTGCTGGTCATAAGCTCATGAGAGTCAAGGGCTTGGGTGGGGCGGCCTAAAACCCCCTTCGGCCTGTATCGTCAGGCTCGCCACCCACCGGCAAAAGGTCCCTGGCGGCACGCCCATTGCTATTGACAAGGAGGCAGTGCTTGCGGTACGTCTGGCCAGGCTAAGTCAGAACCGCCAGGGCTGGCAGATGGGAAAACCGGTAAGAGTCCGGCAGTTTGTGCGTTGGTATGAGCCTTACAGCCGCCTCATCCAGGCCCTGGGCCACAGCCTGGACGACTCCCGGCTTTTGCGCCGACTGGCCGACGACCCGCAGGACCGCCGGACCCTGGCAGGGGTGTTGGAGGCGTATCATCAGGAGCGTGTGGATGGGCAGCTGGTGGATGGCCAGGCTTGCAGGCGCATGCACGAGCTGCTCGACGACCTGGTGGGGGCTGTGCTGCCGCAGGCATGCCGCCTGGCCGGGAGGGATGCGGGCGCGGTGCCTGGCAGCCCGTCGGCGGTTCCTGCGCTGATCGCTGACCTCACGCAGGAGCAGCGAGACGAGTTGGCCGACCAGCTATTGCTTAACGGTCACCGGGCGTTCCTGAAGCCTCGGTACGTGACGGTCGAGGAGTTCCAGCAGCTCTTGCGGCAGTTCGCAGGCGACCAGTCAATAGCCCGGCAAAGGCTGATCGAGTATCTCAGAAAGGAATTCAGGCGGCGCGGCATTGACATGTCGTGCGACACTATAGAAGAGCGTTTCCGCTCCAAGCCGGTCGTGCGGACCATGCCGTACTGCGTCAAGCAGATCTTCAGGAAGCTGGGGGACGAGTTCCGCACAGGGCTGGTTCCCATCGAGAAACTGGTGGGGGACGAGGACCCCGACGTGTGGCTGGAGCGGGCGCGACTCAAGCTGCTATTCCGAAGCCACAGCGTGATGCACAAGGCGATCGCCGAAACCACGGGGGTCAGTTACGAGAGCATCCATAAGGCCTTGAGCGGAAAGAGGAAAGCCAAGCGCATCCAGGCCCAGGTGCGCGACTGCCTGATCACATGGCTCCAGAAGGCAGAGGGCAGCGAGGAGCTCGCCGTCGCCGATGAATACCGGGGAGTTCCGGTAGAGCAGATGTGTGCGCTCTTGCCGGCACTTCAGAGAGCCTTCCGCACGAAAGAGGCTGTCTACAGGGCTATCTCTGAGAAGACAGGCGTGCGGCCCGGCTCGATCAGGCGCTACTTCCAAAACGACGGCCTGCTGAAGTTTGCCCCGTTGTCGGTCTATCAGATAGCGAAGACGCTGGCGGCTGCGGCGCCCGACGCCTCCCATCGTGAGCGCATTCAGCAACGTGTGGTGCGGGAGGAACCGGAGGGCATCTGGCGCACAGCTATGCAGGCTAAGAAGGCATGGGACAAGTGGCGCCAGCGAAGGGACAACTCCCGGCTGGAAAGGGAGTTCAAGGAACTGCGCCGGGCGCTCATCATCCAGCTTCAGGAGCGACGCCGCAGCCACAGCGTCTTCGCAGTTGCCGCCAGTCCGTAACCCCCTTCCCGTACGCAATGCCGCCCGCGAGCAACGTCCCGAGAGCCTCTATCAAGACCTCCCGTGG
>CAYYNS010000161.1:2912-4809 GCA_964473085.1 uncultured candidatus Brocadiaceae bacterium | reverse complement strand
GGGTGGGACTTCCGCAGCCTGGGCCGCGGCGACGTGGATTTCGAAGAGGTGATCCGAGCCCTCAACCGGATCGGCTATAAAGGCCCACTGTCCGTGGAGTGGGAAGACAGCGGAATGGACCGCGAGCACGGGGCCGAGGAGGCGTGCGGGTTTGTGCGGTCATTAGACTTCGAGCCGAGCGCCACGGCCTTCGACGCCGCATTCAAGGAGAAGTGACGGCCCTTCAGCCGAAAACCGGTGGATGCCCTGCGCCCTTCCCGGCAAGCGGCGGCTTGCCGGCGAGGGGCGCGCCGTTTCAGGCACACTTGCCCGCCAAGGGCTTATTGCACGAGAGCAACCTATCGGGCATAATGAAATCAGACTGGTCTGCCCTCGGCTCCCTGCGGCAGCTTGTTTGTGCTGGAGCAGTTGCGGCATAGGTGGTTTGTGAAAATGGACAAGTTCAAGCCGCTCAACATACTGGATGACAAAGGCTTCTGGCCTGAGAAGGCAGCCGTCATAGACGGCATAAAGGAAGTCCTTGCCCTTGCCGGGTGCGCCGACCGGTTGCCGGTGCAGGACTACGGCCGCTACCGCAGCCCTCAGTTCCGCGACGAGCGCAACAACCTGATCCCCTGGCAGAGTGTGGACTGGTACGTCTACGACGCGCTCGATGAGGATCGCATGCAGGTGGACTCTTCTCGACTGCTGCATGACCTGACCAGCGAGCCCTGGCGCGACGAGAGGCTGCTGGGAGATCACTACGACCTGCTGGTTCTGGAAGAGGACATGTTCGACCCTTCCAACGGCGGCGCCGGGGTTGCCTACTCCGTGGGTCGGTGCGAGCCCTTCCTTGCCGCCGTGATCAGCACGCATCGCATCGAGCACATATGGGGCATGCCGTATGGGTGCGTCAAGACCGAGGTCATGCGCCAGGTCTGCTTCATGTTCGGCATCCCTTCGCGCGAGAGAGACGACGTGGAGAAAGACGAAAACGGCATGGCCTACTGCAGGAACGTCTGCATACTGCGCCGCGCGCGTGTGGCACCAGAGGACTGGGAGCGGCTGACGGCGGACCGCATCAAACACGGTCCGCTGTGTGAGCACTGCCTGCACGACCTGCGCCAGTTCTTCCAGGCTGGCTCAGAGGCGCAGGACTGAGGATGCGGTCAGACTGCCCGGGCTGTTGCCCCGGCAGGATGCCCAAGGCGGCTCCGCATCCAGAAAAGGGGGCAGGCCGTGGCCCCGAAGAAAGATGTCGCCCGCCGAATCGAGAAGCTTCGCCAGGAGATCAACCGCCACAACTACCTCTACTACGTCAAGAACGAGCCGGAGATCTCCGACCGCGAGTTCGACGCGCTCATGGAAGAGCTCCAGCGGCTCGAGAGCGAATACCCCGAGCTTGTCACCCCCGACAGTCCCACCCAGAAAGTCGGCGGACAGCCAATAGATGAGTTCCGGACGGCTGCCCACATTGTGCCCATGCTGAGCATGGACAACACCTACAATGAGGACGAAGTCCGGGAATTCCACAAGCGGGTGATGAAATGGCTCGGCCCTGACGCCCCGCCCGCGTACGTGGTGGAGCCGAAGATTGATGGCGTCGCCATCAACCTGATCTACGAGGGGGGCTCGCTGCTGCGCGCCATCACGCGGGGCAACGGCCAGCTCGGAGACGACGTGACTCACAATGCCCGGACGGTGAAGGACCTGCCGTTGCGGCTCTTTGGGGGCGCCAGGGGTGGCCGGTCCGACCTGGCTGGCTCGCTGATCGAGATACGGGGCGAGGTCTACATGCCCTTCAAAGCCTTTGAGCGGGTCAACAAGGTGCGAGCTCAGGAGGGCTTGAACCTGTTCGCCAACCCGCGCAACGCCACAGCCGGAAGCCTAAAGCTCCTCGACCCCTCTGAGGCGGCCA
>CAYYNS010000161.1:0-2812 GCA_964473085.1 uncultured candidatus Brocadiaceae bacterium | reverse complement strand
GTCAGCCGCGCCAGCCTGCACAACTTCGACGAGATGGAGCGCCTGGATGTGCGGATTGGTGACCAGGTGCTGGTCCACAAGGCAGGCGAGATTATCCCCGAGGTCATCGGTGTGCGCAAAGAGTTGCGGACTCGCTCCGAGAGACCGTATCCGCCGCCCTCCAAGTGCCCCATGTGCGGATGTCGCGTCTCCAAAAGAGAATCGCCCAACAAGACTTGTCGCGATCCTGAGTGCACATCCCACAAGAACACAGCGAACGGGAAGTCCTCGCGCGTTAGAGCCTATCTGCCCGTGAACCGGGATAGGTGCGAACAGTGCGGCGGGCCTGTATCGCCGGCAGAGCGCAGCAAGGCAAAGAAGACATGCGTTAGCCGTCGCTGCCCGGCCTACGGCGAGAAGAAGAGGCGTCAGTTCGTCCCACCGGCCGAGGATCACTGTGACTTCTGTCGTGGCCCCGTGAAGGTCACGTACGCCCTCTTCTGTGACAACCCCCTGTGCTCATCAAGGGCCAAGGAGACCGTCGTGCACTTCAGCACCCGCGGCGCGATGGACATCGAGGGCCTCGGCGAGGCGCTCGTGGAGCAGCTCGTCGAGGCGGGCCTGGTCTCAAACTACGCCGACCTCTACAGCCTGAAAAAACAGGACGTCGCGGCGCTTGAACGCATGGGAGAAAAGTCCGCGCAGAACCTCATGGACGGCATCGAGGCGAGCAAAGGGCGCGGCCTGGCTCGGCTGCTCTTCGCCATGGGCATACCCCACGTCGGGTCCCACATGGCAGAAGTCCTCGCTGGCCATTTTGGCTCGATGAACGCGCTCACGGCGGCCGACACGGAGGCGCTCCAGGCCGTGCAGGAGGTGGGCCCAATAGTGGCGCGCGCAATCGTAGACTTCATCTCCAGGCAGTCAACCCGCCAGGTAATCGCCGACCTTAAGCGTGCCGGAGTGAAAATGGAGCTGCCGCGCGCCCCACGCCGTGAGAACCCCAACATCGCAGGCAAGACCTTCGTGGTAACCGGCACGCTCGAGCACTACTCGCGCGACCAGATCGAACGGCTCATCAAATCCCTCGGCGGCCGCGCCGCCTCCTCCGTAAGCAAGAACACCGATTACCTCATCGCCGGCGAAAACGCCGGCAGCAAGCTCGACAAGGCCAGAAAGCTCGGTGTGCCGGTGCTGACAGAGGCACAGTTCGAGAAGCTCCGCCAGGACGGGGAGCAGCGCGCCAGCCGCTGACGCGTCCCCCACTCAACCTCCCGCGACGTGAGAAACCGAGCGCAGAGCCTAATGGACTTCCACGGCGACCAAACACAGGTCGTCGGCGCGCTTGCGTGGGCCTCGGAACTGATCGGTCTCGGTGATGATCTTCTGGATGAGGTCGCGCGGGATCAGGCGGGCATTTTGCGCGACGAACCTTCGCAGGCGCTCCAGGCCATACATCTCACCGTCAGGGTTGAGCAGTTCGTAGACGCCGTCGGTGAGCCCAAGCACAATGTCTCCGCTCGATAGCTGTAATTCCTCCCTGGGATAGTCCGGGCTATGGAACAGCGCCAGGGCAGGACCGATCTGGTTCTCGCTCATGAGCGGCTCACAGCTCATGTCGCGCTTGCGGATCAGGAACGGGCAGATGTGGCCGGCGCACGCCACGCTGACAGTGCAACCTTCGCCGTCCACAACTAACAGGAAGCCCGTGGCGAATATCTGCGGCGCAAGCTGCCCCAGGATGCTGCGGAACCGCGAGTTGATGTCGCACAGGATCTGGGTGACGTTCTTATCCTCAAAGTAGACGTGCTCGAATACCGCCTTCAGAATGCTGGTGATCAACGCTGCGCGGATGCCGTGCCCGCTGACGTCGCAGACCAGAATGGCTGCCCGCTCGCGCGACATGCCAGTGATCTGGAAGAAGTCTCCACCCACCACGTCCGCCGGCATGTAAAGGTGGCAGAATGATATGTTCTTGACGGACGGGTAATGCTGCGGCAGGAGGGCTTCCTGAAGACGCTGCGCCATCTCCAGGCCCTGCTCGAGCTCACGGTTGCGCCCTGCCAGTTCCTGGTTGACTCGCTCCAGGTCTGCGTTGCGAGCTCGCAGGTCATCATGAAGCTGCTTCATGCGCAGCATCATCTTGGTCCGCACCAGCAGGGCGGCCTTGCTGACAGGCTGCGTGATGAAATCGTCGGCCCCGATGCGCACCGCCGTCATGCCCCTGTCGCTGACCTTGGGATCAGTGATGGCGATGATGGGAACGGCAGCCGTATCTGGGTTCCCGTGCAGCCGCTCACACACGGAGCACCCTTCTGCCTCGGAGAACGTATCGCCCAGAACCACCACATCAATCTCCCCCGTGGCCACCCGCTCACACGCTTCCTCGCATTCCCTGGCCTCCTCGACCTCGTATCCTTCTGCCGCCAAATACCTGCGAAGCCGCCCGGCTTCTCTGCGGTCCCGGCCAACGATCAGGATGCGCTTGCGAACCACGGCTGCCACACCCTCTATAGAGAATGGACCGAAATGAACAGCGCACGCGCGACCTCGCCCCCTCCCGCATAATCTTATCCTACAGCCTCGCCCAGGGGCAAACGCTTTCAAGCATCCCGTCGCAAACGCAAAAGCCCGCAGCTCCCGGAAAACGGTCATCAAGGGCGCCACGAAAAGGAAGGACTGGGCACCATCCGGCCGACACGTGCCACGGCGGGGCGCGCATCCGTTTGACGACCGCGGGCACGGCCCGTAGGATGCAGATCGGCTGGTTGCCCTGCCCCCTCCAACAGGTCCCACGCCCTCGAAAGTGAATTCATGCCAAGATGCTACGGAT
>CAYYNS010000160.1:0-4810 GCA_964473085.1 uncultured candidatus Brocadiaceae bacterium | reverse complement strand
ACAGCCGGCCCGGTCATGTAGACGCAGTCGTCCTGCTCCGACCACTCAAGCTCCAGGTCGCCCCCGGGCAGGTGGGCCAGAATGCTGCGGCCGGTAAAGCCCAGAAGGTGCAGGGCCACGCAGGCTGCCGAAGCGCCGGTGCCGCAGGCAAGCGTCGCGCCGCTCCCCCGCTCCCACGTGGCCATCTTCACCTCGGAAGGCGAAAGCACTTCGACGAACTGCACGTTCGTGCGCTCAGGGAAGGCGGGGTGGCGCTCGATCTCGGGACCGAGGGTGCGCCAGTCGTAAGCTTCAAGGCTCTCGACCGGCACGACGCAGTGCGGGTTGCCCATCGAGACGCAGGTAACGCGCAGCACGGTGTCTGCGACTGCGAGCGGCTCGTTTATCACCTGCTCGCTATCGGGACCGGCCATGGGAATCTCGGACCGGCGCAGGCGCGGTCGTCCCATGTTGACGGTTGCCCCGACAGCGCGGCCCTCCCGCAGGATCAGCCGCACCGTGCGCAGCCCGGCCTTTGTCTCGACCGTCATCTTTTCCTTCTGACAGATGCCGTGCTCGTAGGCGTATTTGGCCAGGCAGCGGATGCCGTTGCCGCACATCTCCGCCTCGCTGCCGTCGGCGTTGAAGATGCGCATGCCCACGTCAGCCACCTGCGACGGCAGGATGAGTATGAGGCCGTCCGCCCCCACGCCGAAATGGCGGTCGGAGATCAGCCGGGCCAACCGCGCGGGGTCTTCCACGCGCTCACGCGCGCAGTCAACGAACACGTAGTCGTTTCCGGTCCCATGCATCTTCGTGAAGCGCATGGCTACTGTCCGATCCTGTCGGTTGCCGAGAACATGAAGACTGGCTCGCGCAGGGCCGCGGTGTACGGCGCGTCCCCGACGGCGCAGAGCTTGCCCTCCGGGGCGGCTTCGGGCAGGCCTGCTGCCGCGAGCAGCCGTCTTGCCGCCTCCTGCGGGCCGGGGGCGCCCAGGGCTGCCAGCACGCGGCTCAGATCGCCCAGCCTGAAGCGCTCGGGCAAAAACGCGAGCGCCATGCGGGTGGTCTCGCAGCGCTGCCGCAGGTGCCTCAGGGCAGCCGGCAGTATCTGCGCGTGGTCGAAGGCCAGCGGCGGCAGGCACGCCAGGCTGTGCCAGGCTGCGTGCGCGGCGTCGTCCGCGCCCCGGACGGCGTCGGCCCCAGGCCGCGCCACGGCCACATAGACTGCGCTGACGACGCGGCCGCGTGGGTCCCTGCCGGGTGTGCCCCACGCGCCCACCTGGTCCATCACGACGGGCCGTAGCCCAGTTTCCTCCGCAAGCTCACGGGCGGCGGCCTGGGGCAGGTCCTCGTCCTCCTCAACGAAGCCGCCGGGGAGCGCCCAGCAGCCCTTGTAGGGCTCCTGCCCGCGCTCCACCAGCAGCACCTCCAGCCGCCCCTCCGGCGGGCAGCGAAAGGCGGCAGTGTCGGCTGCCACCTGCATCTTGAAAGGCATCGCGCACACGGCTCCGGTCCGGTCTATTGACGTTTAGATAGGTAACGGATCGCCCAAAGTCGCCAAGAACTGCAAGAACGCAGACTTGAGGTGTGCCACGGCCAGCTTGCTGGCCGTGCTGCACGGCTGGACAAGTCTCCGACGCGCCGTAGCGCGGCGCTATGAAGACCGCGCGAAGGCGGGCCAGCCGTGGCACAAGCCGATGTTTTTTCCCTTTGAGCTATATAGCTACGATGTGGGGTCCGGCCGATTATTATGTCGCTTCTGGCTGCGGATTCAAGGACAGGCGCGCTGGAGGCGGTTTGACTTACCGGATCACCGCTCTGATAATGGGGGACGCGAGGCCGATCAGTTTCGAGGGCGAAGGGCGCAAGCGATGGTCCTGATCATAGACAACTACGACTCGTTCACCTACAACCTCGTGCAGCGGCTGGGCGAACTTGGGGCGGAGATCAGGGTCTTCCGCAACGATAAGGTGACGCTCGATGAAATCGCCGCGATGAGGCCGGAGCGCATCATCATCTCGCCCGGCCCCTGCACCCCGAAGGAGGCGGGCATTTCCAACGACGTGGTGCGGCGCTTCGCGGGCAAGGTCCCCATCCTCGGCGTCTGCCTGGGCCACCAGTGCATCGCGCATGCCATGGGGGGCGAGGTGGTGCGGCACCGGCGCCTGATGCACGGCAAGACCAGCATGATCACGCACGACGGCAAGACCATCTACCGGGGGCTGTCGAATCCTTTCGAGGCCACGCGCTATCACTCGCTGTCCGTGCCCGAGGACTCGCTGCCGGACTGCTTCAAGGTGTCTGCCCGGGCGGAGCCGGACGAGGTCATGGGCATCCGGCACAGGGACTACCAGCTTGAAGGCGTCCAGTTCCACCCCGAGTCTTTCCTTACCGTCGAAGGCCCGAAGCTTCTGAAGAACTTCCTCCAGTTGAGCTGAAGTGGTCCCTGCGGCTTGCGGCGGCAGAGGACACCAGGGCAGCGGAGCCGGTATGGCTGCGACTCTGTCAGGCAAGCGAGTGCTCATCACCAGCGGCCCGACGCGCGCCAACATAGATGCCGTGCGCTACATCAGCAATCGTTCGACGGGGCGCCTGGGGCGGCGCATCGCGATGGAGGCCCTTGCGGCGGGAGCGCGCGTCAGCCTGCTGGCCGGTCCTGACAGCGCCGTGCCCACGCGTGAAGACCTCCCGGACGCAGAGTGGTCGAGGCTGCGGATTGTCCGGATCGAGACCGTCTTCGACCTTTTGCGGGTGCTCCAAGAGGAGCTCATGGCCCCGGAGCGCTACGACGCGGTGCTCCACGCGATGGCCGTCCTGGACTACATCCCGGAGCACGAGGAGAGCGCGAAGCTGCCGTCTGACAAGGAGACGTGGACGCTGCGGCTGAGGCGCACGCCGAAGATCATTCGCCGCGTCAAGGACTGGAGCCCCCGCAGCTACCTGGTGGGCTTCAAGCTGGAGGTCGGCAAGAGCGAGGAGCGGCTCGCGGAGATCGCGACGGCATTTTTGCGGGAGAGCCGCGCCGACCTTGTGGTCGCAAACGACCTGACGCAAATCCGCGACGAGGAGCATCCGGCACTTATCGTCGGACGAAGCGGCAACGTGCTGGCCAGGCCGCGCACGAAGAGCGAGATCGCCCGCGACCTGTGCCGCGTGCTGGCCCAGGCACTCGCCTAGGACCCCTCAGGCACGCCCGCACGGACGGTTTCCCGCCGGCTGCATCTGCCCGACTAGCTCGCCAGTGAGAGACGCCCCGCAGGCGCGCACGCACCTGACCTGGCGAAGTTCGCCGAGCTCTTCGGGGCCCGCCCGAGCGCTGAGGCGCACATAGCGGTCCGTGTAGCCGACAAGCTCGCCGCCCGCCGTGGCCTCTTCGAATAGCACCCGTTCCCGGCGGCCGACGAAGCTGCGGGCCCAGCGCCCCCCCAGCTCGCCGGCCAGCTCCTTGAGGCACGCGCAGCGCTCCTTGATCACGCTGGCGGCCACCTGCCCGCCCAGACGGGCCGCCTCTGTGCCGGCGCGCCGGCTGAACGGGAAGACGTGCAGCCGCCCGAACGCCGCCTGGCGGCACACCTGGAGCGTGTGCCGGAAGGCCTCCTCGCTCTCGCCGGGGAAACCGACGATCACGTCGGCCCCGATGAGCGGCCGGTCCAGGTGCCTGCGCGCGGCATCCACAGCGGCCAGGAACTCGCGCACGGTGTAGCGGCGCTTCATCCTCCTCAGCACCGCGTCGTCGCCGCTCTGGAGGGGCAGGTGCAGGTGAGCGCAGACGGCCGGATGCTCCATGACGCAAAGCAGCCGCCCGGTCAGCTCGGGGGCCTCCAGCGAGCTGAGCCGCAGCCGGCCGACACCCCGTAGAGAGGCAACCTTCTGGACGGCGTCCGCCAGTTCCAGGCCGTCGCCCAGGTCGCGGCCGTAAAGGCCCAGGTGGATGCCCGTGAGGACAAGCTCCCGGAAGCCGCAGCCGATGAGCCGCTGCGCTTCCGCGACCACCTCGCGTAGCGGCCGGCTACGTGGGGCGCCCCGCACGTGCGGCACTATGCAGTAGGCGCAGCGGAAGTCGCAGCCCTCCTGGATTTTCAGAAGCGCCCGCGCGTGGCCTGCAAAGCCCCTGATTCCGAAGTCGCCCTCGAGCTTCACAGACTCGGGCAGCGCGCCGCCCGCAATGGCCTGGAGCATCCCGTCCCAGTCCTGCCGCCCGAAGACCCCGGCCACGCCCTCCATTGCCCGAAACACCTGCGGCTGCGCGGTGGCATAGCAGCCGGTGACGAAGACCCTTGAGCGGGGATGCTGGCGCAGGGCGCGGCGGACAAGCTGGCGGCACTTGCGGTCCGAGGTCTGCGTGACCGTGCAGGTGTTGACGACGAGCACGTCGGGGGGAGCGCTCTGCGGTGCCCTGCTCAATCCCATGGCGGCAAGGGCCTCGGCCAGGCGCTCGGAGTCATACTGGTTCGCCCTGCATCCGAGGGTGGCAACCTGGAACGTCGCCGCACCCATTCGCCTCCTCAGGCCCGGGCCACACCGCTTTCGCGGGCCGCGCGCGCCACTGCCCCGGCAACCTTCTTGTGGACGCCCCGGTCCATGAAGTCGGGCACCAGTTCCCCCTTCGGGGCCTGATCGGCGAGCGAGCGGGCGGCAGCCAGCTTCATCTGCTCGTTTATGGCGCGCGCCCTGGCATCCAGTGCCCCGCGAAAGATGCCGGGGAAACCCAGTGCGTTGTTGAGCCGTCGGCCGTCCGTCGCCACGACGGCCCCGGCCTCCAGGGCCTCATCCGGCCAGATCTCGGGGATGGGGTTCGCCATGGCAAAGACGATCGGCTGCGGCGCCA
>CAYYNS010000159.1:2898-4827 GCA_964473085.1 uncultured candidatus Brocadiaceae bacterium | reverse complement strand
ATCCGCAAGGCAGGCGGCCGGGCCATCGCCGTGCGCTGCAACGTGATGGACCGCTCTGATGTCGAGCGCTCCGCACAGGCGGTCGTGGATGCACTCGGCACGCCCACAGCCCTCATCAACGGTGCTGGCGGCAACAAGGCTGAGGCCACCACGGGACCCGGCAAGGAGTTCTTCGACCTGCCGGCGGACGCCGTGCGGTGGGTCTTCGACCTGAACTTCCTGGGCACCTTCCTGGCGTCGCAGGTCTTCGGCCGGCTCATGGTCAAGGGCGGACGGGGCAACATCATCAATATATCGAGCATGAACGCCCTGCGGCCGTTGACGAGGATAGCGGCCTACAGCGCTGCGAAGGCCGCCGTGAGCAACTTCACTCAGTGGCTGGCAGTACACATGAGCCAGAACTACCAGAACAAGGTGCGCGTGAACGCGATCGCGCCAGGCTTCTTCCTGACCCAGCAGAACCGGTTCCTGCTGGTGGAAGAGGCGACGGGCGAGCTGACGCCACGCGGGCGACAGATCATTGACCACACGCCGCTCGGGCGCTTCGGCGAGCCCCAGGAGCTAATCGGCACGCTGCTGTGGCTTTTGAACGACTCTTCCAGCTTCGTCCACGGCGTCGTTGTTCCAGTGGACGGCGGCTACAGCGCCTACGGCGGCGTGTGAGGCGACTCGCACAATTGCACAGAAGGAGGTCGGTGTTACCATGCTGGCGCTCGGAAACGCGGTGGTTGCACAGTCGGGCGGGCCGTCGCCCGTCATCAACAACTCCCTGCGCGCAGTCATCGAGACCTGCCGCGCATACCCAAAGCACTTCGGCACCGTCTACGGCGCCTGGCACGGCATCGAGGGCGTGCTGAAGGAAGAGCTCATTGACCTGTCGGCGCAGCCCCAGGAGGAGATTGCCTTGTTGCGCACGACGCCGGCAGCCGGCTCAATCGGCACCTGCCGCTACAAGATGAAGGACAAGCAAAAGGAAGACTTCGACCGCGTCATCGAGGTCTTCAAGGCCCACCGGGTGGGGTGCTTTTTCTACATCGGCGGCAACGACTCGATGGACACGGCCAACAGGGTCGCCCTGCTGGCGCACGAGCGCGGGCTTGAGCTGGTGGCCGTCGGCGTGCCGAAGACCATTGACAACGACGTCGGCGACTCCGAGTTCAGGCTCATTGACCACACGCCCGGCTACGGCAGCGTGGCGCGCTACTGGAGCCACATCGTGCAGAACGCCAACGAGGAGAACGCGGGCGCCTGTACCTCGGACCCCGTGCTGGTGCTCCAGGCGATGGGGCGCAAGATCGGTTTCATCCCGGCCGCCGCCCGTCTGGCCGATCCCGGCCGCGAGCTGCCCCTCCAGATATACCTCGCCGAGAGCGGCGCGACGCTCGAACAGCTCGCCGATAACGTGAACGAGACGCTCAAGGCCCACGGCCGCTGCATGATCGTCATCAGCGAAGGCTTCGAGGTGGGCACGATCGGCGAGAGCCGCGACGCATTCGGCCACGTGCAGTTCAGCGCCAGCGAGACCACGGTCTGCCAGGTCGTCATCAACTACCTCAACAAGAGGGGCCTGCCGGTGCCCGGCTCGGCGCGCGGCCAGGTCTACGGCACTGACCAGCGCGACACGATGATCTACGCCTCCACAGTTGACCTGGAGGAGGCCTACCTGGTGGGCCAGAAGGCCGTCGAGATCGCGATCCACGACGGCAGCGGATACATGGCAACGATCCTGCGGCGGCCCGGCCCGATCTACGGCGTCCAGTACGACAAGGTTACGCTCCAGGATGTGGCCAACAGCGAGCGCAAGTTCCCCGCGGGCTGGATCGCCCCCAGCCGCATTGACGTGACGGACGAGTTCGTGAGCTATGCCCGCCCTCTGATCGGCGAGGACTGGGTAAGCGTGCCGATGGTCGGCGGCCTCCAGCGCTTCGC
>CAYYNS010000159.1:0-2798 GCA_964473085.1 uncultured candidatus Brocadiaceae bacterium | reverse complement strand
GTCAAGCACAAGGCTTGCTTCTATCCCATGACCGTGCGCCACTGGGACCTGGCAGCGGTGGCCAAATACGTGCGCGACGTCTGGGATTTCGTCAACCTCTACTCGAAGCTGCGGGGCTGTAACCGCTTCCACGCCCTCATCTACACCCTCGACTACCTGCGCGAGTGGCCAGCGGTCCAGAAGACCGGCGTCCACGTCCCCGAGGCCGACGGCGTGCGGGCGTGGAAGGCGCGCGAGCGCAAGCTCGGCAACCCCGCCCTGGAGGCCGAGGTCAAGCGCACAGGCGAGCCCGACCTCAAGCGCGCCCTCGCCTGGTCAGTCGCCATCAACGAAGAGGTCGAGAAGACCGTCCACGACGTGCCGCCGTTCCCGCTCGTGAGGGAGAGCCTGGCGGAGCTCGACAAGCAGGCCGACATCGTCGTCGTCTCGGCGACGCCCGGCGAGGCGCTCGAGCGTGAGTGGGCCGAGCACGACATCGCCCGCTACGCCGACGTCATCGCGGGCCAGGAGATGGGCACAAAAAGCGACCACCTGCGCCTGGCCGGGCAGCCGCACTACCCTGCCGACCACATCCTGATGGTCGGCGACGCGCCCGGCGACATGGAGGCGGCCCGCTCGATCGGGGCGCTGTTCTACCCGGTGAATCCAGGCGATGAGGAAAGGTCCTGGGCGCGCTTCCATAACGAGGCGCTCGAAAGGTTCTTTGGCGGCCGATACGCTGGCGACTACGAGGCCCAGCTCATCGCCGACTTCGACAAGCACCTTCCGGACACGCCGCCGTGGAAAAGGAGCTGAGCAAGCCCACCCGCGCGGGGCCTGCCGGCGGGCTTACAGGTCTTCAATGCGCGGCACCGTGCCATCGCTGAGGCGGTAGAGCATCTCGCCCGCCTTCGGCACGCAAAGGATGCCTTCGTCCTCGCGGCCCATGTAGTCGTGCGGGTTGACGGCGTGCGGGTCCATGTAGCCGAGGTTCACCCGGCGGCAGCGCTCAGGCGGGATGCGCGTGGCGAGGATCACGTTGACGCGCGGGCGCTCGACCCCGCCCTCGTAAGTGCCGATCCCCTTCACGTGTGTCGAGTGGGCAAGGACGGCCCGCGGCACGTCGCGGAACCGGCCCATCTGCTTCAGGAAGTAGTCGCGCACGTGGTAGCCGATGCGGTCCAGCCACCAGCCGTGCGTGTACGAGATCTCCTCGATATGCGGGGCGTAGATGATCAGCTCGGCCCCGTCCGCAAGAACAGGCTCCAGCTTGTACATGCACTTGCCAGCCGTCCAGAGGTCGTCATACATCTCGGGCGCCATTGAGAGCACGAGCCTGTATGGGCGATCCTTGTAGATGATGTGCAGCCCTGCCGAGAGGTCCGCTGCGGCGCTCCAGGCATCCTCAGGCGTGCCGACGTATAGGCCGCTCAGCCCCCCATCGCACACCACCAGGCTGAAGCACAGCTTCGGCAGGCGGATGAGCGAGGCCGCCCGGTCCACCACCTTGCGCACGGGCGTCCACTTCGTGCCGTTGATCACCGGGTTGGTGATCACGGCGCCCAGCCAGTGGAAGAAGTTGAGCACCTGCGGCCCGGCGATGCCAGGGAAGAAATACTTGTTGCCGCCGGAAAAGCCCACCACCTCGTGCGGGAAGACCGGCCCGACGATGACGAGCTGCTCGTAGTCAAAGATGCGCCGGTTGACGGAGACCTCGACGCGCTCGCGCATCAGGCCGCCGGTAATGTCGGCGACCTCGCTTTCGGGGATCGTGCCGATGGCGCGCAGCTCAGCAGGGTCGTCCCAGCGGTGGTTGAAGACCTGCACGTCGCGGTAGCGCCCCGCGCGCTCGTCGGCAGTGATACCGAGCAGGTCATTGACGCGCTCAGGCGGCATGGGCGGGTGGGTGCCGAGGGCGATCAGGTAGTCGAGCTGCCTGACCTTGCCCCGGAGCAGCTCATGGAACGTGTGGAAGAACAGCGCCACGGGGGCCGTGCGTGTCGAGTCGGGGATGAGCACAAGGATGCGCCGCCCGCGCAGGTCGTGCTCCTCAAAGGCCCGGGCACACAGCTCCATCACCTCACCGTCCGACAGGTAGCGGTCCTGGTAGCCTGCCGAGAGCATCAGGCCTCCTCGCCGGCCTCGCAGAATCCCAGGCCCAGGAGCGCAGCCCGCGCAGCCTGGGGGCAGCCCTCAAAGCCGAGGGCTGTGTTGTAGAACTCGCGCCGCACCGGATAATTGCGCCGCAGGTCGTCAAAGAACTCCCCCCGCTTCTCAGCCGGCACCCGTGCGATCTGCCTCAGCCTCGCGTCATCGGCCATGACGTCATAGATGCGGCAGACCGTCCGGCGCACGATCTCCTGTGCAGCGCCAGGCCCCGTCACCTTGAGGCGGGGCACCAGCGGCGGGGGCAGGTAGCGACGCGCATCCTGCGTGGCTGCCACGCCCAGGAACCGGCAGGCCGCCTCGTAGATCATCTGCGTGCCGGCCGCCTTGCCGTCGAGCGAGTGCCCGGCGATGTGCGGCGTCGCAATGTCCACCATCTCAATCATGGAGGGATCAATGGCCGGCTCGCCCTCCCAGACATCGAGCGCGACGGCGCCGAGGCGGCCGGACAGGATCGCCTGCTTCAAATCCTCCTCAGCCACGACCGGCCCGCGCGAGGAGTTGAAGAACACTGCGCCCCGCTGCATGCACTCGAACAAAGAGCGGTCCGCCATGTGCCAGGTGGGGTCTGGGCCGCCGCGCGTGAGCGGCACGTGGAGCGTCACCACGTCGCAGGCGAGGGCCTCCTCCAGGGGCCTGTAGTGGGGGTCGCC
>CAYYNS010000158.1:0-4843 GCA_964473085.1 uncultured candidatus Brocadiaceae bacterium | reverse complement strand
GTATTCATATCGTAAGCTCTTGCCTTACAATTGTATGCTCTTACTATACAGCTTCCCGCCGTGCCATGCAAGTGCCGGCGCTCACGGCAGGCACCCCGCCTCCTGGGCTATGCACGAAAAATGCGCTTGCCCCACCGCGCGCAACATCCTCCGGGCCCCCCACTTACGCCACCTCCCCCCGCCGCACCGGAACCAACCCGCGTCGTTTTCGGTCAGGAGCGCCCGTATCGGACACACGCCTTCCGAAACACGTGTATGCTCGCCCATAGAAGCAGCGCAGAGCGCACACAGCACTGCGCAAGGAAGCGAGAGGAAACCGATGAGCGAGAGACCGGACAAGGGCCCCGTGGCGGACAGGCAGGACTTCGGCCCGCGCACCGTCGTGGGGCACGTTGACATTGACAGCCTCACCCCCCGCCAGATCAAGGCCATGCTGCTTGAGGCCGAGAGCGGCAACCTGGCAAGCCAGGCGGCGCTGTTCGAGAAGATGGAGGAAAAGGACGGCGAACTGGACGCCCACCTGCGCACGCGCAAGAGCGGGGTCTGCAGCCTGAAGTGGGAGATAGCGCCCGCCGGCGAGTCCGCAGCAGCGGCCGAGGCGGCCGCCCTCTGCCGGCAGACACTGGACGCCATCCCCGACCTCAAGGCCGCCGTCTTCGACCTGATGGACGCCGTGCCGAAGGGCCTGAGCGTGCTGGAGATCCAGTGGGAGACGGGTGCCCGGCAGTGGAGGCCCCTGCGCCTGAGCTGGCGCCCGCAGCGGTGGTTCCGCATGGCGGAGGACGGCGAGACGCTGCTTTTGTCGAAGCGCGACGGGGGCGGCGCACAGCTCAACCCGCTGAACTTCCTCGTGCACCGCGTCAAGGCGCGCAGCGGCTTTTCCGCCCGCACGGGGCTTCTCAGGAGTTGCGTGCGCGCCTTCGTGGTGCGGCACCTGTCATGGAAGGACTGGATGGCGTTCGCCGAGGTCTACGGGATGCCGCCGCGGATCGGGCGCTTGAGGGAGGGCGTGGGCTGGGACTCGGCGGAGGCGAAGCAGCTCTGGGAGGCGGTGCGCGCCCTCGGCATGGACGCCGCTGCGGTCATACGCGAGGGCAACCAGATCGAGGTGCTCCAGACGCGCTCTATGGGCGAAGGCGAGATCTTCCAGAAGATCCTCGAGCGCGCCGGCCGCGAGATGACGCTCGCCATCCTGGGCCAGACCCTCACAAGCGGCGGCGAGCAGGGCGGCTCCTACGCGCTGGGCCTGGTCCACAACATGGTGCGACGCGACCTGGTCGAAAGTGACGCCCTGGCCCTGGAGGACACCCTCACGCGGCAGCTCCTCAGTCCCATCGCGCGGCTCAACCTGGGGCCCTCGGCGCCCACGCCCCGCTGGCACTTCGTGATCGAGCAGCCGCAGGACCTATCCCAGCTCGCCGCCACGATCAAGACGCTGGCCGATGCCGGGCTGCCCATCCCACGCAGGTGGGTCTACTCCCGCTTCGGCATACCGGAGCCAGCGCCCGGCGAGGAGGTGCTCGGCCGGCCGGGAGGCAGCCAGTGATGGACAGCATGCGCTCGCAAGGAGGAATCAGGCGTATGACCGAGAACCGCGCCATGCAGACAGGCGCCCCTGCCGCGGCGGTGCCGCTGCCGGAGGGTCAGGTGCCGGAGTGGGTGATGATCGCCCGTACGGGCCGCTGGGAGGGGCACCCGCAGGGGCCGGAACTGATCGGCCCGGAGCACCTGGGGGCGGCCCTCGACTACTTCCGGCGCCACTACCAGGCACACGGGGCGGACCTGCCGATTGACTACCACCACGCAAGCGTGCTTGCCTCGCAGGGACGCCTGGCGAAGGCACCGGCCGCCGGCTGGATACGGGAGCTTGAGCTGCGGGCGGACGGCAGCGAGCTGTGGGGCCGCGTGCTGTGGACAAGCGAGGCGCTCGCCGACGTGGCGGCCCGCCGGTTCCGCTACCTCTCGCCCGTGTTCCTGTTCGGGAGCCCAGACCGTGTAAGCGGCGAGCCCGTCCCCATGCTCATCCACAGCGTGGCGCTTACCAACACGCCGTTCCTGACCGAGCTGCGGGCGCTCAACGAGCAGGGGGCTGTGGAGGCGGGGCCGCAGTTGGCGGCAGCAGGAGTCCTTTTTGACCCTCAAGGAGGTGAAGCGATGCCGATTCTGGCACAGATGGCCACCGTCCTGGGCGTCGAGGCGGACAAGCTCCGCAGCGAACTGGCCCTGGACTCGGCGGAGGACAAGGCGGTGGCGCAGGCGCTCGTCGCCCACGCTGCCCGGCTGCGGGAGCTCGACAGCAGGCTCGCAGCCCAAAGCGAAATCACAAACGCGCTCGGCGTGCCCGCAGATGCCGATGCGGCTGCGATCCGCCACGCCCTGGTGACGCTGAAGGCCTCGATGCTGGCGCCCGTGCTGGCGGCCGTCAGGGCCCGACTGGGGCTGCCGGAAGACGCACAGGAGGAGGCCGTGCTAAACGCGATCGAGGCCCTCCAGCAGGAGCGCGCCGGGCGGGAGGCGGCGCAGCTCGTGGACGGCGCGATCGGGGCGGGGCGCATCCCGCCCTCGCAGCGGGCCTTCTTCCTTGCCTGCGCACGACAGGACCTGGAGTCCACCGGCCGGTGCCTCAACGCCCTGCCGCCGATGATGGCAGGCCACAGCGCGCCTGCTCTTAGGCACGCGCCGGCCACTCAGCGCGAGCTCACCCAGGCCGAGCTGAGCGTCTGCCGCCAGCTAGGCCTGAGCGCAGAGGCCTTCCTGAAGGCCGCGGAATAGGACGCATACGACCTATAGGACCTATGAAAGGAGAAAAAACGCATGACAGCACTCACGCGTGACAGGAAAACGGACCTGAGCCTCGGGGACCTTCTGGCGATCCCCGTGGCTGCTGGGGAGACGATCTACGCCGGCTCCCTGGTGTGCACCAACACGCAGGGCTACGCAGTGCCGGCTGCGGACACGGCCGGCTACACCTTCGAGGGCGTCGCCACCGAGCGCGCGGATAACTCCGACGGCTCGGACGGCGACCTCGCCGTCGTGGTCAGGCGGCGCGGCAGGTACCGCTTCGCCTGCGCCTCCAGTCTCGGCCAGGCCGCCATGAGCGGAGAGGTCTGCGTCGCCGACGACCAGACCGTCGCCGACAACAGCGACGTGGCGAACGCCATCGCCTGCGGCCGCATGGACAGGATCGAGGCGGGCGGCGACGTGTGGATCTCCATAGACCACTACACGCAGACCGGCAAGAGCTGGACGCCGCCGACCACCACGACCACACCGGGCGGCTGACGCCCCCAGGCAGAGGCGCCCCCGCGTGGCGCCTCTGCCCCCTGAAGAGCGAAACAACCTGAAAGGAGGAGCAGCACAGATGGAAATCACCCTGGGCAATCTGCAAGCCGTCTTCACCGGCCTCAAAGCGACCTTCGCCGAGGCCGTGCAGTCAGCCGAGAGCGAACAGATCGAGCAGCTCATGGAGCGCGTCCCCAGCACGACCGACACGGAGCAGTATCCCGTGGCGACGCTGCTGGGCGACCTGGAGGAGGTGCTCGACGAGGTCACGATCACCAGCATCGGGCGTTACGTGCAGAGCGTCCCCAACCGCACCTTCGCCCGCATCGTGCAGGTCAAGCGCAACGACATCGCCGACGACAACGTCGGCGTCTACCGGCCGGGCGTCAGGCAACTCGGTCGGCGGGCCGCGCTCTACCCGCTGCGCCTTGCGGTGGAGTCCCTGCTGGCCGGCTTCACCGACCAGTGGATTGACGGCCAGCCGGTCTTCAGCGCAAGCCACACCTGGCCCGGCGGGCAGAACTGGTCGAATCGCAACGACCTGGCGCTCAGCGGCGACAACTTCGACGCGGCGTGCCGGGCGCTGGAAGGCCGACTCGGCCCCGACGGCGCTCCGCTGGGTCTGGTGCCAAGACTGCTGGTCTGCGGCATCGAACTCAGGGCAACAGCCGAGGAGATACTGGAGATCCAGTTCCTCTCCAACGGCGCCAGCAACCGACGCTACAAGCGCTGCGACCTGATGGTCCTGCCGCGCCTGGGCAGCAACAAGGCATGGTTCGTGATTGACAACGACCCGGTCAGGCCGATGGTCCTGCAGGACCGCGAAGGCCCGGAGTTCACCGCCAAGGACGACCCTGCCGACGACGATGCCTTCTACCGCGAGCGCTACGCCTACAAGGCCCGCCGCCGGTGCGCGGTCGCCATCCTGGCCCCCTGGCTCATCCAGGCAAGCCTGGGCGCATAAGTCGAATAGGACCTATACGACATATAGCCGGGGCCGTCACGCCTCCGCCGTACGGCGCGACGGCGCGACAGCCCCGGCGGGAGGGCGATCAGTGGCCTACTGCTCTTACAGCGACGTTGAGCGGCGCATCGGCGCAGCCGACCTGGCGACCCTCGCGGACTACGACGGCGACGGCTCGCCGGACGCCGACGTGGTCGCGGCCGCTATCCAGGACGCCTGCTCCCTGATTGACAGCTACCTAAGCGTGCGGTTCGCCGTGCCGGTCAGCCCTGTGCCGGACGTGCTGCGCACGCGGACAGTCAACCTGGCCGTCTACTTCCTGCGCCTGGGCCGGGACAGCGCCACCGAGGATGCACGCAGGCAGTACGAGGACGACCTCGCCTGGCTCAGGGAGGTCGTGCAGGGCGATGTCTCGCTCGGCATAGAGCCTTCCGCCGCCGAGGGCGATCGCACCCCCGGCGTGCTCTACCAGGGCCAGCGCAGGCTCTTCGGGCGCGGCGAGCCGCTCTGAGACCGCCCGCAAACCCCGACAGCGCGCGGGATGAATAGGACCTATAAGACCTATGACGAACTTTCTGACAGACGGGCGCACGGCGC
>CAYYNS010000157.1:1538-4921 GCA_964473085.1 uncultured candidatus Brocadiaceae bacterium | reverse complement strand
AGGCGCGTTTGGAGGCCACCTTGTCCATGCCCATGCGGCTGGCCTCCGGGCCACTGCCCGTGTAAGGAATCCCGCGCTGCTCCAGCAGGGTTTGTATCTGGCCGTCTTCCCCGAACTCGCCGTGCAGGGCTACGAAGGCCAGATCGCAGGGCAGCCCGTCGAGCTGGCGCAGGCTGCGGGCAGTGATGTCCACCGGTACGACCTGGTGTCCCGCCTCCGTGAGGGCTGCCGCCACTGCGGCTCCCGACTTGAACGATACCTCTCGCTCGTTGCTGACCCCGCCCATCAGGACGGCGATCCTGTAGCTGCGCCGAAGTGCCATAAGGCCCTGTTTCCCTCCTGCGGGTCAGGCGACGCGGCGCTCCACCCGCCAGAGCTTGAGCTCGAGTTCCAGTTCGACGCCGAACCTTTTGCGGACGCTCTGCCGCATGATCTCCACCAGCTCCAGCACGTCGCAGGCGCGCGCCCCGGCCACGTTGCAGATGAAGTTTGCATGCAGGCTGGAGACCTCGGCGCCGCCCACATGCAGGCCTTTCAGCCCGCACAGCTCCAGCATCTTGCCCGCCGAGCCACCTGGCGGGTTCTTGAATACGCACCCGGCGTTTGGGATGTCGGTCGGCTGGCGGCGCGCCTTCTCCTGCACGTTGCGCACCATCAGGCCAGCGATGGCCTCAGGAGGCCTGGGTTCCAGCTCGATCTCGGCCTCGGTGACGATGACGCGCCTCAGGCCCGAGGTGCGATATCCGAAGGCGACGTCCCGAGCCGGGCGTTCGAGCGGGCGGCCCTCCTGATCGAGCATCCACAGGCGCACCAGGCGCTCTGCGATCGAGGAGCCCCAGGCGCCGGCGTTGCCCGCCAGGGCGCCGCCGACCGTGCCGGGGATGCCAGCCAGGAACTCCAGGCCACCCAGGCCGGCCTCGCGGCAGTAACCTAGCAGGCGCGCAAGCCTCACCCCCGCCCCTGCACGCACCGTCCGGGAGCCGGTGCGCTCGATCCAGTCGAACCCCGGCGAGCAGACGTGGATGACCGCGAACGGCAGCTCGCCGTCGTCCACCAGCAGCTTGGAGCCTCCTCCGAGGATGCGTGGGGCCAGGCCGCAGCGCCGGCAGCGCTCCAGCGCTGACCGGAGCCCCCGATAGCCGGTGGGCCGCAGGTAGAGCAGCGGCGCGCCGCCGATCCGGAACGTGGTCAGCCTCCTGAGCGGCACCGACCTATCCTGTAGTGTCCCCGCCATCAAACTGGCCCTGCGCGTCTTTCAAGCGGCGATCTGTTTGCGTCCCTTCTCCCGCACGCGCGGGACGATGTCATAGGCAATCTGCCACACGTTGCCAGCCCCCATCACCAGCACCACGTCGCCGGGCACCACGTCGCCCACGATCATGTCTTCGATGTCGTCGAAGGCTGGCACGTAGTGGGCCGTCAGCCCCTTGTGATTCATCAGGTGGACCAGGTCCATCGCGCTGATGGACTGGCGGTCCTCGTCGCTGTCGCGCGCCGCGTAGATGTCAGTTATCAGGGTCAGCCACGCCTGCTCGAAGGCGTCGGCGAACTGCGGAAGCATCACGCGGGTGCGCGAATACTGGTGCGGCTGGAAGATGCAGAAGATCCGCCGCTTCGGGAACCGCTGCTGCGTGGCGGCAAGCGTCGCCTGGATCTCAGTGGGATGATGGGCGTAGTCGCTCAGGATCGCCACGTCCCATGGCTGTCCGAGCAATTGAAGGCGCCTGGCAGCGCCCTCGAACTCGCCGAGCGGCCCCCGGATCTGATCGAGCTCCAGGCCCGCCTGGTGACAGGCCGCGATGGCCGCCAGGGCGTTGTAAACGTTGTGCGTGCCATAGAGCCTGATCGAGAAGCGGCCCTGCCGCCTGCCCCTGTAGACGAGGTCGAAGTTCGTGTGCTTCTTTGCGCGCCAGATGCACTCGGCGCGGTAGTGTGCTCTGGGGCTGTCTATGCCGTACCTGAGCACCTGGCAGCGCGCGCCCTCGGCGCACTGCAGCGCATTGTCGTCGTCGGCGTTGACCACCAGGGCGCCGCGCGGGTCCACCTGGGAGGCGAAGTCACAGAACGCCTGCTGGATGTCCCACAGGCCGTAGTAGTAGTCGAGGTGCTCGGCCTCCACGTTCGTGATGGCGCCGATCCTGGGCCACAGGTAAAGGAAGGAACGTTTGTATTCGCACGCCTCGACGACCAGGTAGGGGCCTTTGCCGTAGTACGAGCCGCCGCCGAGCTGGGGGATGTCGGCGCCGACGATGTAGGAAGGGTCAGCCCCCGCGCGCTGCATCACGTAGGCGATCGCCGAGGTGGTCGTGCTCTTGCCATGCACGCCCGCCACGGCGACGCCGGGCTGGGCGTCCATCAGCCGACCAAGTAGCTCGGGATAGCGCACGGTCTCGATCCCCAGCCTCTGCGCGGCCACGTACTCAGGGTTGTCCTCACGGATGGCCTGACTGGCGACGACCAGGTCCGTGTCTGGCCCGATCCCCTGGCCGTCTTGTTTGAGCCGCACGTTGATGCCCAGACTCACCAGGTCCTTCATTGCCGGCGAGGCCTGAAGGTCAGAGCCGTTGACCCGCACTCCGCGCTGGACGGCATAGCGCGCCAGCCCCTGCATCCCCGTTCCCAGGATCCCGATCAGGTGCCAGTGCTCGCCTGAGGGGTCCCACTTCTTCGCACGTCGTGCCATCGTCTGCTCCCCTTTTCACGCAGCCTTCTTTGACGCGCATCGCGCGCTCCCCTGGAGGCCGATGCTTACCCCTGTGATCGAAGACGCCTGCCGGCGCAGCCCGGCCATAGCGGCCAGCTCGCAGGCGACCACGCGCGCCGCCTCTGGCCGGCCCAGGGCGCGTGCGGCGCGGGCCATAGCAGCCAGCCGCTCGGGCCGGCTGGCCAGGTCCGCGATGACCTGCGCGAGCTTCTCGGGCAACAGGTCCCCTTGCGCCACCGCCACAGCCGCACCGGCCCGCACCAGAACGGCAGCGTTCGCGCTCTGATGGTCGGCGCTCGCATGGGGATACGGCACCAGGACTGATGGCAGGCCGAGCGCGGTCACCTGGGCGAGCGTCGAGCCGCCCGCGCGCGACAGCACCAGGTCGGCCGCGGCGTAGGCGTCCTGCATCTGGCGCAAGAAACCGATGGGCCGGTAGAGGACATCCTTCGGCGCCCCTGCCCACGTGGCTTCCTCCAGGTGGTCTGGCCCGGTGATGTGCAGCACCTGGAGCCCCCGGGGGCTGGCCGCCGCCGGGCTTGCCGCCAGATGCCTCAGCGCCGAGGCTAACAGCCTGTTGAGCGGCAGGGCGCCCTGCGACCCGCCCACCACAAGGAGGGTGAAGCGGTCAGGCTCCAGTCCGAAACGCCGCCGCGCGGCGAGGCGATCACCCGTGAAG
>CAYYNS010000157.1:0-1528 GCA_964473085.1 uncultured candidatus Brocadiaceae bacterium | reverse complement strand
GGAGATGTGTATAAGAGACAGCCCGTCAAGAGCTGCGCCCGCTCCGGGTTGCCGCTCGCCAGCACGCGCCGGGCCTTCAGCCCCGCCGCCGCCCCTACGAACTGTAGCTGCACGCAGTCCACCAGCGGTGCCAGCGCCCTCACAACCAGACCCGGCACGGCGTTCGACTCGAAGATCATCGTAGGCACCACCAGCGCCCGAGCTACCAACAGGGGGACCACGCAGCTATAGCCGCCGAGGCCGACCACGACGTGGGGGCGGAACTGGCGGATGATCTCCAACGACCGCGCGGCGGCTGCGGCGGCGGCGGCAGCGAAGCGGAGCTTCTGGAGTGTGCCCTGCCAGCGCGCCGCCGGGATGATGGCGACCTCGAAGTCAGTTATCGCCCAGCGGAAGTAGCTTTCGGCCCTGCGCAGCGTGACCAAAAACAGGCTGCGCGCCCCGGGCAACATCGCCCGCAGCGCCTCGGCCGTGGCGGCCCCCGGCATGATGTGGCCCCCCGTGCCGCCGCCGGCGAAGATCACGCGCAGCTCGCCGCTGACTTGCTGGCCGTCCGCGCTCACTGCCTCGCTCCCCTCCTTGCCAGCGCCTGGCGCAGGGCCGCACCCGCGCGGCGGCCTATCCTGTGCAGGCGCTCCTCATAGGTCGGCACGTCGCAGTCCCACGCAACGAACTCAAACCGCCCGGGCGCCTCTTCCGAGCGTGCGACGTTGATCAGCATCCCCCCCGCCCACATCGTGAAGAACAAGGCTGAGCCGCCGGCGCTCACGAACGGCAGGCTGAGGCCCTTTGTCGGCACCGAGCCCGTCACCACCGCCACGTGCACCGCTGCCTGCAGGCCGATGAGCGCCGTGAGGCCGAAGGCGAGGGCGAAGCCGAAAGCGTCGCGCGCCCGCAACGCCACCTTCAGGCCGTCGCGCAGCATCCAGATGAACGCCGCAATGACCAGCAGCGCACCGGCCAGGCCGAGCTGCTCCGCCACAGCGCTCATGATGAAGTCGTTGCGGGCCGCCGGCAGGAAGCCCATCGCGCCCCGGCCCAGGCCCGTGCCCGTCAGGCCGCCCGAGCCGATTGCGATGAGCGACTGCACGAGCTGATAGCCCGACCCCGTGGGGTCACGCCACGGGTCGAGGAACGTCGTGATGCGCTCCAGGCGGTAGGGTGAATCGAAGATCAGCTTGTAGATGACTGGCACAGCAGCCAGGCAGCCCAGCGCCACGTGCAGCGGCCGCGTGCCGCAGACCAGCAGCAGCCCCAGGCCCACTGCACCGATCAGCACCGCCGTGCCGAAATCCGGCTCAATGAGCACCAGCCCAGCCGCCATCGCCGCCACAGCCGCCGGCACCAGAAAGCCCATGAAGGCCGTGCGCATCTCGCCGCCGTCCCCCAGGCCGTCGTCCGCGCGCAGGCGGCGCTCGCAGTAGGCCGCCAGCCAGATCACCAGTGCCACCTTCGCGAACTCCGACGGCTGGATGCCGAACAGCGGGCCGAACCGTATCCAGCGCCTGGCGCCGTTGACGCAGGTCCC
>CAYYNS010000156.1:2992-4934 GCA_964473085.1 uncultured candidatus Brocadiaceae bacterium | reverse complement strand
TATTCGTCGGCAGCGTCAGATGTGTATAAGAGACAGACCGTCGGTGTTGGTGACACCGTGCTGTTCGCCAAGTACGGCGGGACAGAAGTCAAGGTCGAGGCCAAAGAGCTGCTTATCATGCGGGAGAGCGATCTGTTGGCGCGGGTTGAGGACTAAGCCCGGCAGCGTCCGGCCGGCAACAACATGAATCCGGGTCGCCTGTGCTGGGCGGATGCCGACCTGAGAGCAGGCGGCTCCGGGGGCGCGTCCTGCCGGGGCAGTGCGCGCAGGGCTTAGCCTGCGCAAGAGATTACTGCGTGCGGGAGGTAAGAAATGGCGGCAAAACAGTTGGCCTTCAGTGACGAGGCTCGCAGGGAACTGCTTCGCGGCGTCCAGAAACTCGCCGACGCCGTGCGGGTCACCCTCGGTCCCACGGGCAACACCGTGATCCTCCAGAAAAGTTACGGCGCTCCCAAAGTGACCAAGGATCGCGTCACCGTCTCCAAGGAGATCGAGCTGAAGGATAAGTTCGAGAACATGGGCGCCAAGATGGTCAACGAGGTGGCAAGCAAGACCAGCGACGTGGCGGGCGACGGCACCACAACCGCCACCGTGCTGGCCGAGCTGATCTACCGGGAGGGCCTCAAAGCCGTGGCCGCAGGCGCCGATCCGATGGCGCTCAAGCGCGGCATTGACGCCAGCGTCCAGACGGTGGTGGAAGAGCTGCACAAGCTGAGCCGGCCCGTCAAGAGGAAGGAAGAGATAGCCCAGGTCGGCACGATCAGCGCCAACAACGACCCCGAGATAGGAAACCTGCTTGCGGATGCTGTGGAGAAGGTCGGCAAGGACGGGGTGATCACCGTGGAGGAGGGCCGGTCAACGCAGACGAGCCTGGAGCTGGTGGAAGGCATGCAGTTCGACAAGGGCTACATGTCCCCTTACTTCATCACCAACCCGCAGGAGATGGAGGCGGAGCTGGAAGACGCCTACGTGCTGGTTCATGAGAAGAAGATCAGCAGCCTGCGTGACCTGGTGCCCGTGCTGGAGAGGGTCATCACGGCAGGCAGGCCCCTGCTCATCGTGGCGGAAGACGTCGAGGGCGAGGCCCTGGCCGGCCTGGTCGTCAACAAGCTGCGGGGCGTCCTGAAGTGTTGCGCAACGAAAGCCCCCGGCTTCGGCGATCGCAGGAAGGCCATGCTCGGAGACCTGGCCGTCCTGACCGGAGGCCGGTTCATCAGCGAAGACATAGGGGTGAAGCTGGAGAACCTCCAGCTCTCCGATCTCGGACAGGCAAAGCGGATCGTGGTGACCAAGGACGACACAACCGTCATCGAGGGTGCGGGCTCACCCAAAGAGATCAAGGCCCGCATTGACCAGATCCGGCGTCAGATCGAAGAAACCACAAGCGACTACGACCGTGAGAAACTCCAGGAACGGCTTGCGCGCATCTCAGGCGGCGTGGCCATCGTGCGCGTGGGGGCTGCCACGGAGGCTGAGATGAAGGAGAAGAAGGGCCGCGTGGAGGACGCCCTCCACGCGACGCGTGCGGCGGCCGAGGAAGGCATAGTGGCGGGCGGCGGCGTGGCCCTGCTGCGGTGCAAGGATGCCGTGCTGAAGCGCCGCGAGCGCCTGCGTGGCGACGAGAAGATGGGCGCCGACATCATCGCAAAGGCGCTGGAGTCGCCGCTGAGCGCCATCGCCGAGAATACCGGACACAACGGGGCCGTTGTCGTCGCGGAGGTGCTCTCGCGCGGCAAGGACACCGGCTTCGATGCCACCACGGCCAAATATGTTGACATGTTCGAAGCCGGCATCGTTGATCCGACCAAGGTCACCCGGATCGCGCTACAGAACGCGGCGAGTGTTGCCGCGCTACTGCTGAGCACTGAGACGATGGTCACCGAGTTGGACGAGAAGCAGGCCGAAGCGGAGGGCCGAGTGCGATAAGCCGCATCACTGAGCG
>CAYYNS010000156.1:0-2892 GCA_964473085.1 uncultured candidatus Brocadiaceae bacterium | reverse complement strand
GCGCATCAGCCATTGTCCAGGGGCGCTTTCCACTGGATCTCGTGACATCCGGCGCGCCGGCGGGTCCGCATGGCAGAGACAGATTACTACAAGGTCCTCGGCGTAGACAGGAACGCTTCGCAGGAGGAGGTCAGGCGCGCTTATCGCAGGCTTGCGCTGAAATACCATCCAGATCGCAATCCCAACGACCCAGCCGCCGCAGAGAACTTCAAGGTGGCGGCGCGCGCCTACGAGGTGCTCTCCGACCCCCAGAAGCGCAGCCTCTACGATACCTATGGCGAGGCGGGGCTGGCCGGGGCTCGCCTGCACAGCTTCGATTCCTTCGAGGACATCTTCAGCGCCTTCAGCGACATCTTCACCGGAAGCCTCTTCGACGAGTTCTTCGGCGTCCGTTCCGCGACAGGGCGGCGAGCACGCGGCCGAAGCCTGAGGGTTGCGCTCGAGATCTCCCTGGAAGAGGTCGCCACGGGCGCCCACAAGACCGTCACGCTGCGGCGGCAGGAACGCTGCGACGAATGCCAGGGCAGCGGCTGCGCCCGAGGCAGCGGGCCGTCCAGTTGCTCCTACTGTCGAGGTTACGGGCAAGTGGAGAGCCGGCAGGGGTTCTTCACGCTGCGCACGACATGCCCTCGCTGCCGCGGCAGCGGCACCGTCATCACGCACCCGTGCAGCCGGTGCAAGGGCAGGGGCGTGGCGCAGCGCGAGGGCGACCTCGAAATCCCCATCCCGCCCGGCATCGAATCTGGCACCCGCCTTCACATCCCGGGCGAAGGGGAGCAGGAGCCCACCGGGGAGCGCGGAGACCTCTACTGCGACGTCGTCGTGCGGGACCATGCGCTGTTCGTCCGCAACGGCGCTGACCTGGTCTGCGAGCTGCCGATCAGCTACTCGCTTGCCGCCCTCGGAGGCAAGACCGAGGTGCCGCTGCTCGGCGGGCAGACCCTCGAGGTCAACGTGCCGCGGGGGGCTCAGCCGGGGCAGGCGTTGCGCGTTCCCAAACGGGGATTGCCCTATCCCAACAGCACGCGGCGCGGCGACCTGGTGGTGCAGCTCCTGGTTGATGTGCCGACCAGGCTCACCGCTCGCCAGGAAGAACTGCTCAGGGAGCTGGCCAAGATAGAAGGAACTAACGTCCCTGAAAAAAGGAAGAGCTTTCTTGAACGCGTCAGGGACTACGTTCACAGCATGACCCATTCGCTTGGCAGCGAGAACAAGAAATGACCCAGAATACGGAACATCCCGAAGAGCCCGTGTGCGGAACCACGGGTGCCGCAGAACCGACGGGCGGGCCGCAGTCCCAGGCCCCGCCTGGCCCGCAGCAACAGCCCCCGGGAGCCGCGACCGTCACGATCAGCCTGACTGAATATGAGGAACTGAAGACCCTGGCCACAGAGCGCGACGACTACCTGCAGCGCCTCCGCCGCGCCGTAGCGGACTACCTGAACCTGCAAAAGCGAATTGACAGGATAAAGGAAGACGCGCAGCGCGACGCCCTGCGGCGGGTCACGCGTCAGGTCGTCCCCCTTGCCGACAGCCTCCTGCGCGCCCTGGAGGTGGCCGAGAGAACGCGAGGCGCTGAACAGCTCACGCAGGGACTACAGGTGGTTGAGAAGGAGTTCTACGCAATCCTCCAGGAGCTGGGCGTCCAGCCTATCGAAGCAATGGGGGCAGCCTTCGATGCCAATTACCACGAGGCCGTGTTGCAGCAGCCTGCCGAAGGCGTCAGGCCCAACACCGTGATCAAAGAACTCAAGAAGGGGTTCCTCCTCGGAAAGGAGCTGCTGCGCCCCACGCAAGTCGTCGTCTCCGCCCCGCCGGTCCAGGAGGAGGGATGAGAGGCGAGAATTGGACCGTTGACTGTCCTACCTGTGGCAAGCCAGTCCACTACGGCTCAAGGGCCCGAAACCCCTTTTTCCCTTTTTGCAGCGAACGGTGCAAGCTGGTTGACCTGGGCAAATGGCTGGCCGAGGAGCACAGGATCAGCGAGCCCCTGGAGGAACATCGCGAAGGCCGAAAAGGCGACACCCAACACAAGGACAAAGGTGCCGATTCACCGTGATTTTACGGTTGACAACACCCAGCGACCCCTATAAGCTTCTGATCGGTTCCTCCCGGATTTCCGACAGACCCTTTGTGAGAAAGCGAGGAAGGCATGAGAGACCGCAAAGGCGACTGGCGGGACCTGCTGGCTTCGCATGGGCTGGCCATTGACGCCAAGAAGCTATGGCTGGGATTCATCGCGAGCATCACCATCCTTTCGCTCCTGACCATCATGGCGATGGTATATGGTCGGTTCTTTCCGACGAGCAGCGTTGCTCTGTTGGGCCAGCTCTGGCACAGGGGCAACCTGGTGTTCTCCCTGCTGCAGGGGCGTGGCCTGACCGCCGTTCCGCTCCTGATCCCGCTGCTCAACCCCTTCCACGGAGGCATAGTGCACCTTGCGCTCTCGGCGCTGCTTTATTTCCTGCTGCTGGCGGTGCTGACGTATTGCGGCGGCGCCATCACGCGGCTGACGGCCCTGCAATACGCAAGGGACGACATCCCCACGCTCCAGGATGGCCTCAAGATGGTCCGGGCCAAACGCAGGGCATACCTGTTCGCGCCGCTCACCCCCTTGTTCGGCGTGCTGCTGTTCGCAGTGGGCAACATCGTGATCGGACTCATAGGATGCATACCGGTTGTGGGGCCGTGGATCATGGCCGCGCTGGTGCCGTTTTGCGCCGTGCCGGCAACCGTGGTCATAACGTTCATCGTGGTGCTGGGCGCGCTCACGTTCGGCCTGATGCTGCCGGCGATCAGCATCGGCGGCAAAGACGCCTTCGAAGGATGGAGCAGCGCCTACAGCTACCTGCTGTGGGGGTTCAACAGGTTCGTCTCGTACACGGTCCTGGC
>CAYYNS010000155.1:0-4969 GCA_964473085.1 uncultured candidatus Brocadiaceae bacterium | reverse complement strand
CGTCACGTTGACGACGCGCGCCAGGCCGCAGAGCTTTATGGGTATCATCCCCTGATCGTGGTAGAGGGCTACCACGCCGTCATAATCTCCGGTGAGGGCCTTGGCGAACAGGGTGTCGGAGGGCAGCGGCCCGTGGACGTCGAGCCCCCCCGCTGTCCGCAGTTGCTCTGCGGCGGGGACGATGATCCGGCACTCCTCGTCGCCGAACCGCCCTCCCTCCCCGCCGTGTGGGTTCAGGGCGCAGATGGCGATGCGTGGGTGGGCCAGCCCGAAGTACTGCTGCAAGCCCTGTCCAAGTGCCCTGCCAGTGTGAACGATCGCATCCGCCGTGAGCGCATCTGGGACGTCCCGAAGCGCCATGTGGGTGGTGGCGAATGCGACCCGCAGTCTGCCGCTCACAAGCAGCATCACTGGCCGATCCGCCCCGGCAAGTGCGCCCAGCATCTCGGTGTGGCCGGGGTATGGACTGCCGGCGGCTGCAATCGCTTCCTTGCTGATGGGCATAGTCACGATCGCGTCCGCCCGCCCGGCCTTCGCCTCTGCTACCGCGCGCTCGATGTACTGGAGGCAGGCGCGACCGCTCTCAGGGCTTGGCCGCCTTTCGTCGAGCAGCGATGGGGGGAAATTGTCCATGTCCATTACCGCTGCTTTGGATGGCGGCTTCACCCCGGCGGTTTTGGCCGCACTGGCGAGCACGGAGCGCGACCCTACCACGGTGAGGCGGACGTCCTGCGGGACTCTGCCGCTGGCCAGGGCCTTCGCGCACAGTTCCGGACCTATGCCGCGCGGGTCGCCCATCGTGATCAACACGCGGACGAGTCGCTTTCTGTTACGGGGGCTGCTCAAAAGCCTTCCTCTCTGAGGCGCTCCAGCGTAATGCCGCCTGTTTCGCGTGGCCCGTGCCCGGCGCCACGCATGTAATGGCGCACCCACTTGCCGATCATGTCGCACTCGATGTTGACGCGTGCTCCGGCGCCCTTCTGGCCGAGCGTCGTGGCCGCCAGCGTGTGGGGGATGAGGCTGACCTCGAAGGCGCCCTCCTCCAACCCGGTGATGGTCAGGCTGATTCCATCCACCGCCACGCTCCCCTTCATGACCATCATGTCTGTGAGCGCCGGTGGCGTCTGGACCCTCAGGCGTGTCTCTCCGGCTTGCGGGACCTTGGAAAGGATCGTGCCAGTCCCGTCTACGTGGCCGCTCACTAGGTGTCCTCCGAAGCGGTCAGTCGGCCGCATGGCGAGTTCGACGTTGACGCGCGATCCACCCCTGAGCTCGCCCAGGGTCGTCAGGCGCAGCGTTTCAGCAGATACATCGAAGGCAGCCCGGCCGCCGCGCCTGGCCGTGACGGTCAGGCAGACTCCATCGGCCAGAACGCTGTCGCCCGCGCGAACCTCGCCGGCCAGTTCGCCGAGCTCCAGCTCGATGACAGACGATGCCCCTGCGTGTCGCACGGCGGCGACCTCAACCACTTTCTGGACGAGCCCTGTAAACATCCGGCCCTCCCGGCCCCCATTCGGCCTGAAGGTGCCCGCATCCGGGCACGTATTATGTCGCAAATGCTGCGCGGCGTCAAAGCTTCCGTCGCTCCCCCGAGTGGGGGCGCTTTATGCTATATTGAGTGAGCCTCTACCTCCGAACGTGCTGCGAGGCTGATGATGGGGTCGAAACCTTCCGCCGACAGGTCCCTGGTCGTAATCCCTACCTACAACGAAAAGGAGAATATCGAACGGCTCTGCCAGGCAGTGCTGTGCCAGGGGCAAGATGTGGACGTTCTGGTGGTGGACGACAACTCGCCTGATGGGACGGGGGAGGTGGTCCAGGTGCTTGGCCGCCGGGAGCCGCGCGTTCGGCTCCTTAGCAGGGCCAGCAAGCGGGGCCTCGGCACGGCACACGTGGCGGGCTTCCAGTGGGCGCTTGCGCGTGGTTACGCGCGCGTCATCACGATGGATGCGGATTTCTCGCACCCTCCCGATCGCATACCGGCCATGATTGAGGCAAGCCGACGCAGTCACGTGGTCATCGGGTCACGATACGTCGCTGGCGGGGGGCACGCGCGTTGGCCGTTCAGGCGCCTGGTCCTGAGCGCCGTTTCCAACTGGGTAGCTCGGGCGGCCCTGCGGCTTGAGCCCAGGGACTGCACGGGCGCCTTCCGCTGCTTCCGGCGGGAGGCGCTCCAGGTGATCCCATTCGGGAACATCCGCGCGCGGGGATACGCCTTCCAGGAGGAGATGCTCTGGCAGTGCTCCGGGCGAGGATGGGACTTGGCGGAGGTCCCCATCGTGTTCGCAGGGCGAGCTGGGGGCCGCTCCAAGATATCCCTCACGGAGGTGGCAGGAGCCGTCTGGGTGATCGTCCGACTGATGTTCACGCCGGTGGGGCAGAAGCGCTCAACAGGGGCCACCCGCTACTGACGGGGGATGAGCGGTGTTGTTCGCCCATGCAAGGCCGCGGGCCGGCAGAGCCCGACTGTCACAGCAGTTCTGGCCTTCTTGCACGCCAGCATCCCCACGGGTAGCATAGAGCCACTGTCAGTCACTGTGCGGCGGACCGGAAGGGGAGAAAAGGGCGATGAAAGGCAGACTGGCTGTTGCGTTGGTCTGCGGCGCTGTCCTGGCTGTGGGCGGGTGCGCCACTTCGACGCCGGCGGACCTTGAGTATGCGCAGTCGGCCAGGCGGCTGGTGGCGGAAACGCTTGAGGGCTTCGCCAAGGCCATGAGCAGTGACAATACGGCGGCTGCCATGAGTTTTGTGGACCCCCAGATGCCTGAGGCGCGAAAGCTGCGCCTGGAACGCGCCCTCGGCCAGATTTCGTGGATGACACGCTACAGCGATTACAATCCCGATATCGAGGCAGGAGTAGCATCGCTGAACTGGCAGGCCCTCAAGCGCGGTTTTGCCGAGGTGAGACTGTACTGCCAGAAAGGCCCAAAACAGCGCTACGAGGACCGCTACGTCGTTGTGCGACGCGGCGAGAGGTGGTTTGTGGGCGGCATGCAGATGCCCAAGATCCGTTCTGGTGAGCCGGTTGATCCACCCGAGGAGGAGGCGCGCAGTATCAGGCAGCAGGTCAAGTTCGTCTTTGACAACCTCAAAGAGGGACGGCCCGGCAGGGTATACGCCGCGATGCCTAAAGAGGATCTCAGTTCCCCCGTGCTACAGGATCTGGCCCTGGGGCTCGTTACGGGCGGCAGGGAGCCGATATACAGCGTTTATGAAGACCTTCAGATAATGCAGGGGTTTGAGATCCGCAACTGGCCCGACCCTGACAGGGAGCTGCCCATCATCTTCCTTGCCCCCACCGTGCTGGTGGCCCGCTACAACATCCCGTACACCTGGGCTGAGGGTGGCATCTATACCACGGACAACCTGCGGTTCGACATCTACCTGGTCTACGACCGGGGCACGTGGAAGCTCAGCAGGCTGCGACTGGCATGTAGGGGCCTGGGGTAGGCCTTACGGATGGGCAGCCCTGCCTTGTGCCGCATCCTCTTTGCCGGCGCAGGTGGCGGCGGATTGCTACGGAAGGCGGCACAGATGCAGGACATCCGCGTCAATGGCGATTGGGCGGGCAGCGACGTGCTGTCCGTGCTCAGCGCCTGGATCGTGAGGGAATCCAAGACGCGCCTGCGCCGGCTGGTAGCCGGGGGCCTCATCCGGGTCAACGGCAGGGCAGTCACTACAGGCACCAGGGTGCGTGAGGGCGACCTTATCTGCTTGCCCGCCGACCTGGACCTCGGCCCGCCGCGGGGTGGCTCGTTGGCGATAGAGGTGCTGCGCCAGGATGATGCTCACCTTGTGGTTTGCAAGCCGCCGGGCCATTCGGTGCTGCCAGCGCGCGACGGCGGCGACCGGCAGTTTTACGATTCGCTGGTTGCGCTGCTCAACCGCAAGGCGCCTGAGGGCGGGCCCTACGTGCGCCCGCACATCGTGCACCGACTGGATCGGGAGACCTCGGGCGTGCTGCTGGTGGCCAAAAGCGAGCTGGCCAGCCGCAGCCTGTCGCTTCAGTTCCAGCGGGGCACGATCCGCAAAACCTACCTCGCAATCATTGAAGGCGTGCTGCCGCGGACCGAGGCGGTCATCGAGATCCCGCTGGCGCGTTCGCGCTCTGGCGCGCTTGAGATGGTCCCCGACGAGCGCGTAGGCAAGCCAGCAGCTACTCGGGTGATCCTGGGGCGCGCCTTCGGGCATTTCTCGCTCCTGCAGGTCCACCCCCTTACGGGCCGCCAGCACCAGATACGCGTCCACCTGTCCGCTATCGGCTATCCGCTGGCGGTGGATTGCCTCTACGGACGGCGCGCCGGGCTTGACGGCCACGCTTTCAATCAGATTATCGGGAAGCGCAGGGTTGCCCCTCACCGGCTCCTTCTGGGCCGCTGCCCGCTTCACGCCGCCGAGATTGCCTACGACCATCCTCTGGCTGGAGAGCGGCTCACGGCTACCGCTCCCATGCCTGCCGACATGGAACGGTTCCTGAAGGTGCTGTCGAAGCTGGACCCCGCGCGGCCAGCCCCTTAAGCGGCCCGCAAGGGCAATTCCCGTTGAAAAGCCGGTCCCCTCTTGCTACCTTAGGAGTGAGTGAGCGCTGGCCATTTGTGTTGTTGGCTGAGGGCACTGCGATGGGCGCTAAGGTGCCGATGCTGGTCATGATCCAGGGGCATGAGCCGGGAGCACGGTGGACGCTCCAGGAGACGCGCGTCACCACTATCGGGCGTTCCTCGCGCAACGTCATCAACCTCGTCAACCCCTCCTTGAGCCGGTTCCATTGTGAGGTCTCATACATCAACGGCCTGTGGTACGTGGCCGACCTCAACAGCAAGAAGGGCACCTTTCTGAACGGCCGTCGGGTCACGGACCGCGAGGTGCTGAAGCCCGGTGACATCGTTCGGCTCAGCAAGAACGTCTTCAGGTTCGACTTGGTGGACGAGACGGCAGCCAGTGACGAGGCGGCGCTGGCGCTGCGGGAGGA
>CAYYNS010000154.1:1596-5000 GCA_964473085.1 uncultured candidatus Brocadiaceae bacterium | reverse complement strand
ATCCTGGACTCTGCCGCCGTCGGGCAGGCGCGCCGCTTCGTGCTCACGGATCGCACCGGCCCCGCTTCAGGCCCGACCGTGAACCTCTCTGACCTCGGCGACGGCCGCATCCAGGTCAAGGTCGGCGGCGAGCTGTTCACCCACTATCACTGCGGCCCGAGCCTGCCGAGGCCGGTCCTATACCCGATCAGCGGTCCGTTCGGCCACGGGGTGACGCGCGCCTATCCGATGGAGCAGCTCGAGGGCGACCACACGGATCACCCCCACCACCGCTCCGTGTGGGTGGCCTGGGGGGACATCAACGGCTCAGACATCTGGAGCGAGTCCGGCCAGCACGGGCGGGTCATCCACCGCGCCTTTGACGGGTTCGGCAGCGGGCTGGCCTTCGGCTGGATCGCCTCAAGGAATGACTGGGTGAGCGGCGCCGGCAGGAAGCTCATGGAAGACCGCATGCTCCTGCGCTTCTGGAATCTGCCCAGCAGCGTGCGGCTCTTTGAGCTTGCCGTCACGTTCATTGCTACCGAGGGCGACGTGCGCTTCGGCGACACCAAAGAGGGGGGCATCTGCTCGGTGCGCGTGGCGTACCCGATGGAGGTCACGCGCGGCGGCAGGATCGAGAACTCCTTCGGCGGCGTCAACGAGGAGGAGACCTGGGGCAAGCGTGCCCAGTGGTGCGATTACAGCGGCGTGGTCGAAGGCCACACGGTGGGCATCGCCGTCTTCGACCACCCTGCCAACCTGCGCTATCCGGTCTACTGGCACGTGCGCAACTACGGCCTCATGACCGCGAACCCCTTCGGGCTCTCCCACTTCCTGGGCGACCCGAAGGCGGACGGCTCGCACCTACTGCCTGCCGGGCAGTCGCTGACCTTCCGGTATGCGGTCTACGTGCACGCCGGCGACGCGGCCGAGGGCGGCGTGAGGAATCGCTACCTCGACTGGCTCCACCCGCCGAAGGCGACCGTGGCGACCTAGGAGGCCCGAAAGATGACCATGCTCGAACAAGGACGTGAGCGCGGGCGCAAGGCGGGGGCCCAGGCCGCCGGCCTGCCCCAGCGCATGAAGGAGGCGTTTGCGGGCGCCCTGGCGCTTTACCCGACGCTCGCCGGCACGGACCTGGCAGCGGCCATCCGCCACTACGATCGCGAGCGCCTGGCTTGCGAGCCTGACTACGCCAGGTTTCCCGAGATGCGGGGCCTGCTCGAGCGCCACATCGGCGAGCGACAGGGCTTCAGGGAGGCCTCGGGCCTCGACGAGACCGCGACGGCTTTCCACTACTCGTGGGGCTTCTTCCTGAGCCGCCGCGTCACCGCGCGGCACCTCGCACGCTACGACCTGCTCGCCCCGGTGCGACAGTGCACGAACGTGTTTTTCCCCGAGGGCAAAGAGGGCGTGACAATCAGCGATAACCGGGACGATGTCCCGCGCCCGAGCAACGCCGAGACGGTCCCGGAGTTCCGCGTCAGGCCGCCAAAGGCGACCGACCGTGTTCACTGGGGCCAGGGCGGCGTCTCCAGCGCGGTGCTCCTGGACGAAGAGCCCGAGTGCTGCTTCCCCTGCGACCCATTCGAGCTTATGCCCCAGGAGTGCTTCGAGGACATCCGCGAGATGGTCAGGTTTCTGACCCGCTACCGCGAGTTCTACGGGCCGGGCAACATGATATGGTGCGACCGCAAGCTCAACGCCGTGGCGGTCGAGAAAAGCAACTGCCGCGTGGCCTTCCGCTGGCCTACCGTCAACGGTGCCGTGTGCGTGACCGCATGCAGCTACCTCGACCCCGCGCTCAATGCGTTCAAGAAAGAGCGCACGCGCATCGCCATGCGCATGAAGGGCGAGACCGAGCAGAACTCCGTGGACTGGCATTACTTCGAGGGCGCTGACCGCCGCCACCGCCGGCTCATCGAGCTGACGAACGCCGAGGCCAGGGGCGGCGCGACGCTCTGGGGCGCCTTCAACATCGTTGCCGACACAGCCGTGCCGTTCCCCGACCGCATCTGTCTGGCAGGGGAGAAGACCTTCCCGGACCGCGAGCCGAACGCAAACTGGACCCTCCTGCAGCACGCGGCCGTGATCACGGGTCCGCACCGGCGTGCGCTCTACCGCTCGATCCGTGACTTCAAGAACCTGCGCTCGATCACGTCCTTCAAGCCATACCTGGTGCTCGGCCAGGGGGTTCAGATGCGCCCCGAATGGCAGGCGGACATTGACAGGGGCCTGTGCGAGCTGGCCCCGCCGGAACCCTGAGCAGCTATCAGCGCCGAGCTGACCCCGCAAATCGGAGGACCGCCAATGGCAAGGCCAATTCAAGCGATAGACGTGCACGCGCATTTCGGGCGCTACCGGACGGCGCCGCCGTCGGAGCTTCAGGAGGCGCTTTACTCGGGTGAGGCGCAGTTGGTTCTGGACCGCGCCCGCAAGGCCCACACGTGCCTCACGATAGTCTCGCCGCTGGAGGGCCTGCGGCCGCGCCTGGCCAACGATCCCGTCTCGGCCAACGTCCACGCCTCGGAGCTGGTTGCGCGCGTGGACGGGCTGATGCACTGGGTGATCGTGGACCCCCTCAGGCCCGAGACCTTCGAGCAGGCGCAGGACATGCTAGGGCGACCGAAATGCGCCGGCATCAAGGTCCACCCCGAGGAGCACGGCTACAGGATCGCGGAGCATGCAGAGGCCATCTTCCGGTTCGCCGCGGACCGCCGCGCCGTCATCCAGTCGCACAGCGGCGAGCAGAACAGCATGCCGGAAGACTTCGTGCGTTTTGCAGACCGATATCCCGAGGCTACACTCATCCTCTCGCACCTGGGCTGCGGATGGGACGGCGACCTGTCGCACCAGGTCCGCGCCGTCCAGGCGAGCAAGGTCGGGAACCTGTACACGGACACATCCAGCGCGAAGTCCATCACGTCTGGCCTGCTGGAGTGGGCGGTCGCCCAGATCGGGGCGAGCCGCATACTTTATGGCACCGACTCGCCCCTCTACTTCGCGCCGATGCAGCGCGCGCGGGTCGAGCGTGCAGACATCAGCGAGGCCGACAGACGCCTGATCCTCAGAGACAACGCGTTGAGGATTCTCGGTCTCCGGCCGAGCAAGAGGAGGTAGCCAGCCATGCCCAGGCTGACCGCAGAGACGTTGCGAGGCATCTGGGCGGGCGCGACGATGAGCTGGGACGAGCGCGACCGCTTCGACGAAGACACCTACCGCACGAACGTGGAGCGCCTGTGCCGGGGCGCCGTGCACGGCGTCTACACCACTGGCAGCACGGGCGAGTTCTACGCGCTGGACTTCGGCGAGTTCCGCGCTATGGTAGACATAGTGTGCGAGACGTGCCGCCGCCATGGCAAGCCGCTCCAGATCGGATGCTGCAGCGACAACACGCGCCAGACGCTCCGCTACCTCCAGTACGT
>CAYYNS010000154.1:0-1496 GCA_964473085.1 uncultured candidatus Brocadiaceae bacterium | reverse complement strand
GCGCTGCTCTTGACGCCGCAGCTTTCCTACTTTGTGGGGGAGAACCTGCTGGTGTCGGCGATGATGCTCGGGGCGCGCGGCTCTTATAGCTCGCTGGTCTGCACGAACCCCACCTTCATGCTCACGATGTACGACTGTGCGGCGGGCGGCCGGTGGGCGGAGGCCATCGAGATGCAGAAGCTCGTAGCGAGGTTCTTCCGCGACGCATTTGAGTTCATTCAGGCGCGGGGCGAGGACATGAGCGATCCGGTCTTTGACAAGGGGCTGGGCGTCGCCTCTGGTTTCGTGGCCGGTTCGCAGCGTACGCGAGCCCCCTACATCGGCTGGAGCGACGAGACTGTGGCCGCGCTCAGGGAGTGGATGCGCGCCCGATATCCGATGTTCCTGAGTCCCAGCTCCTGAACAGGCAGGGAGGAACTGGCAACATGGCACTGAAGGTCAAGGCGCACGTGTTGAGGGACTTCAGCCGGTCCGAGGCGGCGGCCGACCCGAGCCTCGCCTACGGTGTCTCGTTCACAAGCCTCCTTTACAACCCAAACGACGGCCTGATCTACTGCGGCCTGACCTCAGCGGACGGCGACATCCTCTACACCTTCAACCACCAGACCAAGAAGTTCACGTCGCTGAACTTCAAGAGCGTTGCGGACGAGTTCGACGTCAAGGTCCACCGTTCGCTCGAGCTCGACGACGACGGGACGATCTACGGGGCAACGGCGGGCCTCCATCCGGTCCAGAAGCGCCTTGGGGCGGCGGGCGGCAAGATCTTCCGCTACCATCCCGCCGTGGGCAAGATCGAGGTGCTGGCGCGCCCAGTCAGGTACGACTACATCCAGTGCATCGCGCTCGACCGTCGGCGCAAGATCCTCTACGGCTTCACCTACCCCGTGCCGAAGTTCTTCCGCTACGACATCCTGACGGGCGACTCCTACGACTTCGACTACATCGGCGACTGCGCCCACATCCCGGCAGTGGACGACGACGGCGCGCTCTGGGGCACCTACACGGAGGGCCACCAGCTCTTCAATTACCACCCCGAGCGCGGCTTCACGTGGTTCAACCACGGCGTGCCCGCACTGCACCAGTGGGGCTCCTCGCATCGCTGGGCCGCCATTGACGGCATGATGACGGGCGACGACGGGCACATCTATATCGGCACGACAGAGGGGTCCCTGCACCGCCTCGATCCCAAGACCGCGCAGGTCGAGTACCTGGGCAAGCCGCACACATCCAGCCGGCTGACCTACCTTGCCATCGGCCCCGACGGCATGCTCTACGGCGCGGCCGGAGCCTCCTACGAGACCACGATCGCATTCCGCTACGACCGCCAGGCGCGCCGCTTTGAAGTCCTTGGCCTCATGCGCGACCCGGCCATCAACAAGAGCTGCTTCATCGTCCACCACGTCTGCATGACGCCCGACTACACGATGTATGCCGCCGAGACCGACAACCCCGACCGCGCGGGCTACCTCTGGGAGCTGAAGATCACGTGAGCGCCA
>CAYYNS010000153.1:2132-5003 GCA_964473085.1 uncultured candidatus Brocadiaceae bacterium | reverse complement strand
CAGCGGGGAGCAAGATACTGCCGCTGCGCTCGAACATCCCGGCAATCAGCGAGCATGTCTTCGAGCAGGTGGACCCCGGCTTTGCCCGGCGGGCGCGCGAGAGGGGCGGAGGCTGGATCGTCGGCGGTGAGAACTACGGCCAGGGATCCAGCCGCGAGCACGCGGCGCTCGCGCCGATGCACCTGGGCGTGCTGGCGGTCATCGCGAAGGGCTTCGCGCGCATCCACCGTTCCAACCTCATCAACTTTGGCATCCTGCCGCTCGCCTTCGCCGATCCCAACGACTACGACCGCGTGCGGCAAGACGACCTGCTGGTCATCGAGGCAGTGCAAGCCGGCCTGAAGGTGGGCCGCTGCGCAGTGCAGGACCGCAGCGCCGGCCTTTCGTTCGAGGTCCTCTGCGAGCTGAGCCCGCAGGAACGCCGAATCGTTGAGGCCGGCGGCCGGCTCAACATGATGAGCCATTGACTGGAACAATCGCAGCGTTAGCGGCCAGGTGCAGGCGCCAGGCAGGCGCAGCTACATCACAATCCTCACACCACTTCGTTCCCCTAATGCCATGTTTGAGTCCGACTTATCAATCGGGAAGTTGCCGGAGGCTGTCCGGGAGCCGGCAAGAGCCCTCGGCCTGACGGACGGCGACTGTCTGTTTGCGGTGCGCAGCGATCTCGGGCTTGACGGAGCAGCGCAGGAGGTCTGGCTGGTTGTCACCTCGAAGCTGGCCGTCAGCCTTGCTGCCGGGCAGAGGGCGCCGGTTGCAGGCCCGTTCACGCTCGACCGCGTGGAGAAGGTCCGCGTCTTTCAGAGCGTCGGCAGCGGGTTTCTCCAGGTGATGGTGGACGGGCTGTTCGTAGACACGGTGCGTTTCAGCAACGCGCACCGCGAGGTCTTCAACAGGGCGCGCCTGCAACTCGAGCGCCTCCACCGTGGGGAGGCAGTGCAACCAGAAGCCCTCACGGCCGCCACTGACCTGCTTTGTCCTCAGTGCGGCTTGCCGCTGGCGCGCAAAGGCAGGGGCTGCCCGCGGTGTCAGATGCGCCAGGGCCTCTTCCTGCGCACCCTGGGGCTGATGCGGCCGTACTGGCCCTACATCATCCTGATCCTCGCCCTGCTGCTGATGCGGGTTGGGCTGGCACTGGTGCCCCCCTACCTTGTACGGACGCTGGTGGACAAGGTGCTCACGCCGCGCGAGCACGAGGCGTGGCTGAAGTGGTTCGTGCTCGGTTTGATCGGCCTGGGCGCCGTGAGCATGGCGCTGAACGTCGGCATCGGCCTGCTGAGCGCCCGCATCTCAACGCGGATCGGCAAGGAACTGCGGGAGGTGCTGCACAACAAGCTCATCAGCCTGGACGTGGAGTATTTCGATCGCCACAGCGTGGGCGGGCTGATGAGCCGGGTGCTGTCCGACGTGGACCAGTTCGGCGGGTTCGTGCACCAGATCGCCGAGGGATTTATCCTGAACGTGCTCACGGTCCTCGGCATCGGCGTGATGCTGTTCGTGATGAACTGGCAACTGGCGCTTCTTGTGCTGCTGCCCATCCCGCTTGTCATCGCGGGGACGTTCATGTTCTGGAGGCACGTCTACCCCCGCCACTACCCCGTCTACGACAGCCAGTCCAAGATGTCACACCTCCTGAACGGCGTGCTGAGCGGCATCCGCCTGGTGAAGGTGTTCGGCCAGGAGGAGCGGGAGCGGCGGCGCTTCTCGGACTCCGCGCATTACATGCGCAACGCCCGACTGGCCCTGCAATCCACCGTGGCGGTCTTCAACCCGGTGATGGGCTTCGTGTTCGGCCTGGGCGGCTACGTCATCTGGTCGTTCGGCGGCCGTCTGGTGCTCAGGGGGCCGCAGCACCTCACCCTGGGCACACTGATGGCCTTCCTGAGCTACGTGGGGATGTTCTACGGCCCCATCCACGCGCTCACGATGTTCTCGAACTGGGCCACCGGCTTTGTCTCAGCGGGGCAGCGGGTCTTTGAGATACTGGACGCCAGCGGCACGTTGCCGCAGCCAGAAAAGCCCGTTCGCCTGCCCGAGATCGGCGGCGCGATCGAGTTCCGCAACGTCACCTTCGGCTATAACCCCTATGTGCCCGTCCTCAAGAACGTCAGCTTCAAGATCGGGGCGGGGCAGTTCGTCGGCATCGTGGGAAAGAGCGGATGCGGCAAGACCACGCTCGTGAACCTGATCTGCCGCTTCTACGATGTGCAGGAAGGGCAGGTCCTGATTGACGGGGCGGACGTGCGCGAGCTCGCGGAAGAAGACCTGCACAGCCAGGTCTCACTGGTGCTCCAGGAGCCGCTGCTTTTCCGGGCCAGCATCCGGGACAACATCGTCTACGGGCGGCCGAACGCAACCTCCGTTGAGGTCATGCAGGCCGCCAGGGCCGCCAACGCGCATGACTTCGTGGCCGCCATGCCCGCGGCCTACGATACGAAACTCGGGGAGCGGGGAGCGGGGCTCTCCGGCGGCGAACGCCAGCGCGTTACCATTGCCCGCGGCCTTGTCCGCGAGCCCAAGATACTGATCCTGGATGAGGCCACATCCTCAGTGGACACGGAGTCTGAACAGCAGATCCAGCGCGCGCTGCTCGAACTTGCCAAGGGGCGCACGACGATCGTGATCGCCCACCGGCTCTCTACCCTGAGGAACGCCGATTACATCCTCGTCATGGACGACGGGCGGATCGTCGAGTCGGGAACGCACGAGGAATTGGTCCAGAAAGGCGGACCGTACTGGAAGCTCGTGCGAATCCAGAGTGAACTGGCACGGTTGGAGTCGCAGTGACATGGAAGGGTCCGAAAGCAAGGGCGATCCCTTCGATTACCTCAACACGACCACGGTGCGCTGGCTTACGCCCGACAGCACACA
>CAYYNS010000153.1:0-2032 GCA_964473085.1 uncultured candidatus Brocadiaceae bacterium | reverse complement strand
GAGACCCAGCGGGGACGCGAGCAGTTCGTCATGCCCTGGCGACACGACCGCGCAGAGGACTACAGCAACACCGGAAAACTGCTGCTGGACGTCTTCGACAACCGTTACGTGATCCGTGACCTGTCGGAGCTCCCGGCGGCTGACCGGCGGCGCCTGACCAGCTATGTGTACTGGTGATCCTGCCAGAGGCGCGCGTGCATGCCCCCACAAGCTACGTCTGGAACAGGCGGCGCGTGGCGAACTGCGGCTCGCTGGTTAGGTTGACGCCGAGCTTGCGCAGTCCCGCCTCGTCACCCGGGGTGGGAATGTGCGTGAGGTGCACTTCGCACCCGCGCAGTTCCTTGAGCTTCTCCAGGCAGCGCTGCGCCGTGGGGCTCGTGGCGGCGCTGATGCTCAGGGCGATCAGAGTCTCCTCCAGGTCTAGGCTCACAGAACCGACATTCAGGACATCACCCTTAAGCCGCGCCAAGGAATCAATCAGGGTGGGCGAAAGCAGATGTATCTCGTCCGGGATGCCCGCGAGTGCCTTGACCGCATTCAGGATCAGGCTGGAGGCCGCGTGCAGGAGCGGCGAGTTCTTCCCCGTCACGATCTTCCCGCTCCTCAGCTCAATCGCAGCCCCGCAGAAGATCCCCTCGTGCCCCTTGCCCCTGGCCTCCGCCTCCTCGGCTGCCTGCCGCGCCGGACGGACCACGCTCCTGCGTTCGGGGCCGATCCCCAGCTCTTTCATGAGCAGCTCCACGCGCTCCACCGTGCCCCAGTCCGTCAGCCCCATGGCATATTCACAACCGTAGCGGAAGTAGCGCCGGATGATCTCCTGCCTGGCCGCCTCGCTCACGACCTCGTCGTCCGTGATTGCGAATCCCGCCCGGTTCACGCCCATGTCCGTGGGCGAGCGGTAGGGCGATTCAGCGCCCGTGATCCGCTCCAGTATCCGCTTGACGACCGGGAAGATCTCCAGGTCGCGATTGTAGTTGACCGCCGTCGCGCCGTAGGCCTCAAGGTGAAAATGGTCCAGACGGTTACAGTCGCGCAGGTCAGCGGTCGCCGCCTCGTAGGCAACGTTCACGGGATGCTTCAGCGGCAGGTTCCAGATGGGGAACGTCTCGAACTTCGCATAGCCCGACCCCAGCCCCGCCCTGTGCTCATGGTAGAGCTGGGACAGGCAAGTGGCGAGCTTGCCGCTCCCAGGCCCAGGACCGGTCACGACGACCAGCGGCCTGGTGGTGGCGACATACTCGTTGGCCCCGTAGCCCTCCTCGCTGACGATCAGGTCAACGTCCGTTGGATAGCCCCGGGTGCGCCCGTGCGTGTAGACCCGGATGCCGTGCCGCTCCAGCTTGTTCCTGAAGATGGCTGCAGCCGGCTGGCCCTCGTAGCGGGTTATGACCACGGCCAGCGGCTCAAGCCCCCAGCCCCTCAGGTCGTCAATCAGCTTCAGCGCGTCCACGTCGTAAGTGATCCCGAAATCCGCCCGCAGCTTCCTCCGCTCAATGTCCCCCGCGCAGATACACAGCAGGATGTCCGCCGTGTCCTTGAGCTTCTGAAGAAGCTGCAGCTTGGCGTTCGGATCAAACCCCGGCAGCACCCGCGCCGCGTGGTAGTCAAAAAGGAGCTTCCCGCCGAACTCTAGATATAGTTTGTTGCCAAATCTGGCGACCCGCTCCAGGATCGCCTCACTCTGCTGCCCCAGGTAAAGTTCGTTATCGAATCCCACCCGTTGCAGCATGGTTCTAATCCCGCTCGAAACTTGCGCCCTCGCAACGTCCCGCAGAGCGTACGCGTGCGCGCAAGAGTCGTCAAGTGAATCCCCGTCCCGCTACGCCTCTTCCAGCTTCTCCGCCCCCTCCAAGGCCATGAGCAGCCACTGGTTGCCGGGCGGATAATGCGTGTGTACCAACCTCCACGGCCCCCGCAGCCTTCGCCCGTGAAGCTCGAAATGGAGGGCGCGCTCGCCCCGCCGAAGAAGGTCGTAAGTCCCTGAATCCCAAATGCTTACGATGCCAGCCCCATACTGCCCCTCCTCGATCTC
>CAYYNS010000152.1:0-5017 GCA_964473085.1 uncultured candidatus Brocadiaceae bacterium | reverse complement strand
CTCCGGTCAACCTCAGGCTGAACTACGTCCCGCTTGAGCACGTGCTGAACCTGCTGCTGGAAGGGCGCGGGCTGCAATGGGAAGTGGCGCGGGATGTGATTCTGATCAGGCCCGAAACCGCAGCGGGCCGGCTGGAACTGCGGCGCTACGACGTTCGCGACCTGATCATCAACACCGAAGACAAGGACTCGGCAGGCCGACAGGGCTTCCGGGGACCATCTTTACGCTACGAGAGCGACGTGACGAATCCTCAGTACCGGCCAATAGATGAAAGCAGTTACGACTGGTGGCAGGGACGGGAGGGTGAGTGGACGCAGGAGTGGGGCGGGTACGGGGGCCGCGCGTACGGCTGGGGATATGGCCAGCGCGGCGGCCCGGCCGGAGCGACTGCCAACGAGCGGGCCTATGACCTGGCCTGCCTGATCGTGGAAACGGTGCGGCCTGAGAGCTGGGCGCAGCCACCGGTCCTCTGGATCGGTGCCGACAGACAGGCTGAGCGGGAGCGCGGCGGCTACGAGACGCCCTGGGAATACCGGCAGTGAAGGGGACCGGGCCCCGCAGCGGTTGGAATCCACAAGCAGATTTTGCATCTGTTGACCGACGGCAATCCCACCACTGTGGCTTCCTGGGAACGGCTCTTTCGCAGCGGGAACCGTGGCGGGGTGTGCCGGCCGGTTGCAAAATGCACGCGCCAGAAGCCCAACCATGGGTGAGTTGCTGAACCGGATACAGGGCCCCGGCGACCTACGCTCGCTGGAGTTGCCTAAACTCAGGCAGCTCGCAGCCGAGATCCGCCAACGGATCATCGAGGTAGTCTCGCGCAACGGCGGGCACCTGTCGAGCAACCTGGGCGTCGTCGAGCTCACGATCGCCCTCCATTACTGCTTCGATTTCCTGCGTGATCGTCTCATCTGGGACGTGGGCCACCAGACCTACGCGCACAAGCTCCTTACCGGGCGCCGCGACGCCTTCCACAGCCTGCGCCGCAAGGGGGGGATCAGCGGGTTCGCCGACAAGAGGGAAAGCCCCTACGATACCTTCACCTTCGGACACACGGGCACCAGCGTGAGCGCTGGCCTGGGCATGGCGTGCGCCCGTGACGCGCTGGGCGGCCGCGGCAAGGTGGTCGTGGTCATCGGCGACGGCGCCATCGGCAGCGGCATGCCCTTCGAGGCGCTCAACAACGCGGGCGCGACCGGAAAGAACCTGCTGATCATCCTCAACGACAACAAGATGAGCATTGCTCCTTCCGTGGGAGGCGTGGCCCGTTCCCTCAGCAAGATCCGTTCAAGCACCTCCTACCTGGGCCTGAAACGGGAGGTGACCGAGCTCCTGTCCCGGTGGCGCCCAACCCTCGAAGCGCTGGAAAGCCTGTACGGCAAGGTATCGGAAGGGCTCCAGGCCGCGCTGACCCCCGGAGGACTGTTCGTCGAGTTGGGCCTGCGTTACTACGGCCCTGTGGACGGGCACAACATTGCCCAGCTCGTCGACGCGTTCGAACACATGAAGCGCATCGAAGGCCCCGTACTGTTGCATGTGCTGACAGAGAAGGGACGCGGATTCGAGCCTGCCCGGTCTGATCCGACAGGCTTTCACAGCAGTGCACTCTTCGAGCTCAAAGACGGGAAAGTCGTCGTTGCCAACGCGGCGTCGAGCGCTTCGGCTGGCCTGACGTATTCCGAGCTGATGGGCCGCACGCTCGTGAAACTGGCAGAGCAGGAGGCCCGGCTGGTTGCCATCACGGCGGCGATGTGCGAGGGGACCGGCCTGAGCGAGTTCGCCAGGCGCCGCCCGCAGCGGCTCTACGACGTGGGCATCTGCGAGCAGCATGCCGTTGGTTTCGCGGGCGGGTTGGCGGCCGGCGGGCTCAAGCCCGTCGTGTGCATCTACTCGACCTTCCTGCAGCGGGCCTACGACCAGATCTTCCACGACGTGGCGCTCCAGGACGCCCCAGTGGTCTTCTGCGTGGACCGCGCGGGGCTCGTGGGCAACGACGGCCCTACCCACCACGGGCTCTACGATGTTTCGCTGTTCCGCGCTATGCCGGGCTTTGTGGTCATGGCGCCCGCCGACGGGAGCGAACTGGAAGGCATGCTGCGGCTGGCGATAGGAAGCGGCCGGCCGTGTGCGATACGCTATCCCAAGGAACACGTGCCGGAGGCCCTGGCCGGGGCGGCAGGCGCCCTTTCGATCGGTCAGGCCCAGGTGCTGCGCAGCGGAGCCGACGCGGCGATCATTGCATACGGGGCGCTGGTGTGCCGCGCCCTGCAGGCGGCAGATATCCTGAGGGAGCGCGATGGGCGGAACGTGACGGTGATCAATGCCCGCTTCGCAAAGCCGCTGGACGTCGGCACCGTCGCAAGAGTCGCGCGCGAGCACCCGGCCGTGCTTGTTGCAGAAGACCATGCGGCAGCGGGCGGGGTCGGCAGCGCCATCCTGGAGGCCCTCGCCCAGGAGGGGATTGCGGCCGGTCACGTCAGGTTGGCCGGCGTGCCGGACCGGCTGGTGGCGCATGCCTCCCGCGAGGAGCAACTGGCCGAGCTTCAACTGGACGGCCCTGGGCTTGCACAGCGCCTGCGCGAGCTGATGGGCATGGCCTAGAGGAGCTGGACGTGGAGGCAACTCAGCAGCTCAGAGAGCGTTACGTGTGCTCCGCCAGACGGATCGTGGTAAAGGTGGGCACAAGTGTCCTGGCGTCTGCCGGGATGCCGCTCAACGTGGAGCGCGTGGCCTCCCTGAGCGATCAGGTCGCCCGACTCGTTCGAGGGGGACGCCAGGTGGTGCTCGTCTCAAGCGGCGCTATCGGGGCCGGAATGGCCGAACTGGCGATGGCAGAGCGCCCGCGCACACTCCCCGAACTCCAGGCTGCCGCCAGCGTGGGGCAGGGACGGCTGATGTCCTGCTACGAATCGAGTTTCAGCACGCATGGGCTCCACGCGGGGCAGATACTGCTAACGCGTGAGGACTTCGAGTCCCGCCAGCGCTACCTGAACGCCAGCAACACCATCCGTGCGCTCTTCGACCTCGGCTGCGTGCCGGTCATCAACGAGAACGACACCGTCAGTACGGACGAGATCCGTTTTGGCGACAACGACCTGCTGGCCGCGCTGGTGACGCACCTGATCCGGGCGGAGCTTCTCGTGCTGCTGACCAGCGTGCCTGGCCTCTACGCCGAGGAGCCTTATCCGGGGGCAGTGTGCTCGGTGCACCAGCCCGCTGCGCAGACAGGCGCAAAAGGGGCCGTGGTCGACATCGTGGACAGGGTAGATGAGGGCATCCTGGGGCTGGCCACCGGCGAGAAGAGCGCGGGCGGCACGGGCGGCATGACCAGCAAGCTGCTGGCCGCCCAGATCGCAACGGAGGCCGGAGAGGCAGCGCTCGTAGCCGACGGGACGCAGGACGGCATCCTGATCAGGATCATGGCCGGCGAGAGGGTGGGCACGCTCTTTTTACCCGCCAGCAAGAGGCTGCGCAGCCGCAAGCGCTGGATACGCTTCACGCGCAGGCCTGGAGGGACGGTCGTCGTAGACGAGGGGGCACGCCGGGCGCTCAAGGAAGCAGGCAAGAGCCTGCTGCCCAGCGGCGTCGTCGCCGTAGAAGGCCGCTTCGAAGCCGGCGACATCGTGCGCATCAAGGGACCGGACGGAGCAGAGTTCGCCCGCGGCCTGTCCAACTACTCCTCTGCCGACATCGTCCGCATCAAGGGCCTGAAGACGGTCCAGATCGAGGCTGTCCTGGGGCACAAATACTACGACGAGATCGTGCACCGCGACAACCTCGCGCTCACTGACTGAGAGGCGCAGCCCCGCCGAGCCACCTCTATAAGGTCCTGCCCACCGCCTCCGCTATCGGCCTGAGCTGGGCCATAAGGAGGTCGAAATCCTCGCAGGTGAGCGCCTGTGGGCCGTCCACGAGCGCCTTCTCGGGGTCGGGGTGCACCTCGACCAGCAGGCCGTCGGCCCCGCACGCCACGGCTGCCTTGCACAGCGGCGGCACAAGTGATCGCTCCCCGGCCGCGTGACTCGGATCAACGATCACCGGCAGGTGCGATACCTTCTTCAGGTAGGCCACGGCGCCGAGCGACAGTGTGTAGCGCATGTGGTCCTCGAACGTGCGGATGCCGCGGCAGCACAGCATCACGGTGGAGTTGCCGGACATCATCACGTACTCTGCTGCCAGCAGCAGCTCCTCCACGGTGGCGCTCATGCCGCGCTTGAGCAGGACCGGCTTTTGCACCTCGCCAAGCGCCCTGAGCAGCGTGTAGTTCTGCATGTTGCGGGCGCCCACCTGAAGCACGTCCGCGTAGGTGGCCACCTTTTCGACCAGGTGCTCGCTCAGGACTTCCGTGACGACGGGCAAGCCGGTTGCCTTGCGCGCCTCGGCCAGCATTTCCAGCCCCTCCTCTTCGAGTCCCTGGAAGCTGTAGGGGCTGGTGCGCGGTTTGTAGGCCCCACCGCGCAGGGCCATCGCCCCCGCAGCCTTGACCCGCCGCCCCACCTCCAGAACCTGCGCAAGGCCCTCCACGGCGCACGGCCCGGCGATCACAGCAATCCTGGTGCCACCGACCACGCCGCCGTCGAGCGGAATGCAGCTCGTCTGCTTCTGCACCTCGCGGCTGGCCAGCTTGTAGCGCGTCATGATGGGCACGATGCGCTCCACGCCAGGCATGGCCAGCCACCGGTCAATGACCACCGACCTTGTGTCGCCCAGCACGGCGACGGTTGTCTGACCCTCCCCCGGCACTGGCACGGCCCGCAGGCCGGCGCTCTGCACGCGTTCCACCACATGCCCAATCTGTTCTTGACTTGCCTGTGGTCTCATGACGATGATCACCTCTGCACCCTCCTTTCCCCCTGAGTCGCGGACAAAAAAAGCCCCGAAGTCGGCCGACTTCGGGGCTTTGACTTGGCTTCAGATTGCTAGGCTACAGCGGACCCTCCGTCAGCCTCCTTTCGCAGGGGCAAAGTAGTAGAAGTACCGGAAGGCGAAAGCACAGCCCGCCCGCAGGCGGACAACA
>CAYYNS010000151.1:0-5044 GCA_964473085.1 uncultured candidatus Brocadiaceae bacterium | reverse complement strand
CCAGTTCGCCAGCCGCGTCAACCTGCCCCTTTATGCGGGCGTGGACGGCTTCCTGAACCGCCTGGCCACGCGCAGCCACCTCACCATGGGCGGGCTCCAGGGGCTCCTGGTGCCCATACTGATCGCCGCCCTGATCGTCTTCAACACGATGCTGGGGGCCGTCTACGAGCGCGTCAGCGAGATCAAGGTGTACGCGTCAGTGGGGCTGGCGCCAATCCACATCGCCGCCCTGTTCTTTGCGGAGAGCAGCGTCTTCGCCGTCATGGGCGCCATGCTCGGCTACCTGCTGGGCCAGGTGATCAGCTTCGCCCTGCTGCGCGTGCCGTGGCTCATGGAGGGCATCAGCCTGAACTACTCCAGCATCAGCGCCGTCTGGTCCGCCGTGCTGGTCATGGCGGTGGTGCTTGCCTCCACAGCTTATCCCGCGCGCATGGCGGGCAAGCTGAGCGTGCCGGACGAGACGCGCAAGATGGTCATCCCCAAGCCGGAAGGCGACATGTGGGAGATCTGGTTTCCATTCACGGTCAGCTCCCGCGAGGCGCTCGGCGTGATGTCCTACCTGCGCGAGTACTTCCAGAGCAATGACGAGGCATCCACCGGCGCCTTCACGGCGGACAACATCAGGTTCCGCCGGGACCAGAAAGATGGCCACACGCGGTTCGTCCTGGACTCTGACGTGTGGGTGGCTCCGCTGGACATGGGCATCAGCCAGGCGGTGGAGATAGCCTCGGTGCCCGACGCGGAAGAGCCCGACATCACGTACCTGTTCTTCACCATCACGCGCAACAGCGGCGAGTTCGCTACCTGGCATCGCATGAACCTCGGCTTCCTGAAGGACCTGCGCAAGCAGCTCCTGATCTGGCGGCTGGTGACGCCCGAGGAGAAGAAGCGGCTCACCGAAGAGGGCGAGGCGCTCCTGCGGGGAGAGAGGGTCCGGCGGCTCTGAGACGGGCGCGGCGCCTGCCGCACCCGGCGACCTGAGCGTCGCGGCAGACCTCGTCAGGGCTGCCCGTCGGCGATCTAGACATGGCCAGCGAAGAATACCTCAAGATCAGGGCCGAGCAGGAGGAACCCACGCAGTTCCAGGAAGGGTTCGGCCTGAAGGCCATCCTGGGGGGGCTGTTCGTAGCCTTCCTGGTCGTGCCCGGCGCGATGTTCATGAGCCTGATGTTGGGGGCTGAGCTTGGCGCTGCGGCCGTGTGGGTGACCCTGATCGTGATGCTGGAGATCGCCAAGCGCTGCCGCACCACGCTCACCCGGCAGGAGATGTTCGTCATCCACAGCGTCACGGGCGGCATGCTGGCGGCGGGGGTCGGCCAGGTCTTCGGCTTCATCTGGATGCAGTACTTCGTGCGCAGCGACGCTGCGGTCCAGTTCGAGGTCGTCAACCGGCTGCCTTTCTGGACCGCGCCCCCGCCCGACAGTGAGGCTTACATCACCAAGAACCTGCTCCACCGGGACTGGTGGCCGATGCTCGCCCTTATGGCGCTGGGCATCGTGTGGAGTCGGCTCAGCTTCTTCAGCCTCGGCTACGCCCTGTTCCGCATGACCAGCGACGTCGAGAAGCTGCCCTTCCCCCTGGCCCCCATTGCCGCCAAGGGCGTCACGGCGCTGGCCGAAAGCGAGCAGGAAACGTGGCGCTGGCGGTGCTTCTCAATCGGCTCCACGGTCGGCATCGCCTTCGGCCTGATCTACGTCGCCGTCCCGGCCCTGACGGAGCTGTTCTTGAGGAAGCCCCGCTACCTGCTGCAGGTGCCCTTCTATGATTTCACCGCCAAGTTCCAGGAGGTGAAGTTCCTGCGGGCCGTCCCGCTGGCCTTGAACACGAACCTTGGCATGATCTTCTCCGGCTTCGTGCTGCCGTTCTGGATGGTGGTGGGGCAGTTCGCCGCCGGAGTGCTCGGCCGACTAGTGCTCAACCCCATCCTGTACAGCCACGGCGTCTTGCAGCGCTGGCAGCCCGGCATGGACTACATCCAGACCAATGTGGCCAACAACTTCGATTTCTGGCTGAGCTTCAACATCGGGGTGGCGCTGGCGGTTGCCTTGCTGGGCTTCTACGAGGCCTTTCGCGGCGCCTTCCAGGCCAAGCGGGCGGGCAGGGACGCCTCGCTCAGGGTGCTGGCCCCGCCCAGAGGCCGCCGTGACATCCCGATACCGATCGCCATACTTTTCTACGTGGCCCAGACGACCTGGACCGTCATGCTCGCCCATTGGCTTGTGCCGAAATTCCCGATCTGGATCATGGTGCTGTTCGGGTTCGGCTACACGCCGCTGATGAGCTACGTCAGCGCGCGCCTTCAGGGCCTGAGCGGCTACGGGGTAGGCATTCCGTATGCCCGCGAGGCCACCTTCGTGCTGAGCGGCTACAAGGGGGTGGACATCTGGGCGGCCCCGATCCCCATCGGCGATGCCGGCGGCGGAGCCGCTCACTTCCGAGAGATCGAGCTGACCGGCACCAGGTTCACCAGCATCTACAAGGCGCAGTTCTTCACGATACCGGTCTCGATCATCGCCAGCCTCTTGTTCTGGTCGTTCATCTACAGGATGAGCGAGATACCCGAGGATTACCCGTATGCTATGCGGTTCTGGCCGATGTCGGCCGTGCTCAACTGCTTCTGGTGGACAGCGACGACCACCGGCAACGACTTCTTCCTCCAGGCGTTCCGGTTCCGGTTTGTCGGGATGGGCATGGCATACGCGCTGGTGGCTTATCCCATACTGAAGCTCATCGGCGTCCCCACGCTGTTTCTCTACGGCACCATAACTGGCCTGGTGGGCGACCCGATGAACGGTGCGCCCATGCTCGCCGGGGCCCTGATCGGCCGCTACTACATGGCCAAGATCTTCGGGGTGCGGCAGTGGGGCAACTACACGCCGGTGCTGGCCGCCGGGTTTGGCTGCGGCATCGGGCTGGTGGGCATGGTTTCGATGGGAGTGCGGCTGATATCGGCCGCAGTCTCCATGCTTCCTTTCTGACGGATGCGCGGGCCTGCGATGAGCGCACAAGAGCTGCCAACTGGGGGGGTCGAGGGCGCTGCCCGCCCTGAGCGCGAAACGGGCCGCCTGGTGCCCCTCTGGTTCTCGGTGCTGATGTATGGCGTGTTCGTGCCCTGGTGCATCTTCTCGTTCCTGTGGATTGGCCGCGACATGGTGATCCAGCACCGCATCTGGGCGGCGCTGCGCGTGCTGAGCGGCCCCTGGGAAGGCGAGATGCCGGCGATGGACTCGGCCGCCGTGCAGGGGAGCATGGACGTGCTGGGCAGAGTCCCCCGCGACGGGCTCCTCTACATCCTTCAGGAACTCCAGCAGGACGAGGTCAGGGACCGCCGCATGGTCCGCGCAATCGCGCTGCGCAAGGCCGTGGGCTGGGCCGTGGAGTCACAGCGCAGGCGCCTCTTCGAAGAACTGCTGGCGAACATCAACGACATGGGCGAGATGCCAGATGACTATGTGCTGCCACAGCAGGATAGCGAGGCGCTACTGGCGCTGGTCAGGGAACGCGAAGAGAACCCCGTGGCGAGCTACGAACAGACCAAGATCACCGAGGTGCTGAGGTGGATCGCCGACGGCCGGCGCACGCCGGCCATGGGGCCTGAGAAGCGGCGCATCAGGTCCTTGCAAGTCGGTTACGAGAAAAAGAGGTTCTTCGGCGCCGAGAGGCGCGCCCTGAAGTCCCTGATGAGGGAATGGGCGCAAAGCCAGGATGCAGCTCGCAGGAGCGCCGCGCAGGAGTTCGCCGTGATGCTGGAGGGCAGGCAGACAGAGCTGAGCACCGAGGAGGCGGCCCGCTGCTCGCAAGAGGCCGACCGCCTGGAAGAGACCTACATGATGGGCCGCCGCCGGCTCACAGAGGGCCTCAGCCACGTGGCCGGGATCATTGAACAGCAGGACATCTTCGTTGACCACCCCCACCTGTGGGATCTGTTGCGGCTCCTGGACCACCGCGATGATGTGGCGCGCCGGTTCATCGCCGACGCCGTCGTCTGCATGAGGGGGCGCAAGTACACGCTCATCTACCTGGCCGAGTTCATCCTCAAGGACTCCGTCAACCCCGTCATGGCGGTGGAGACTGCCCGGCTGACCAAGGACGAGCACGAGCAACTCCTGGCGCAGGAAAACCGCAGGCGCCGCCTGAGCTGCATAGAGGTGGCGCGGCGCATCGCCCTCGAACACTGCCAACGGCCGTTCCAGATCAAGGGGGTAACTCAGGAGAAGCAAGCTGCCTTCTTGAAGGATCGGGTCATAGGCAGCCTGGAGGCGGTCGCGGAGGACAAACAGGTTGGCCCGCGCGCCTCGGAAGTCCTGCGCGAGTTGCAGCAGCCCTGCGCCCAGTACTTTCGCTAAAGCGCAGCTCCCACGCCCCTGACGAGACCCGCGTAAAGGAAAAACCCCGGCCGCTTGCACAGCACCCGGGGTTTACCCTTCAAGCCTCACGCCCTTTCGGCCTCAGCCGCCCTCGCCGACGGCTTTCTGGGCCTTACGGATCGTCTTTAGCCGGTCGAGTTCCTCTCTGCGCCTGCGCTCCGATGGCTTCTCGTAGCGCGCGGCCCGCTTTGTCCTGTTGATGATGCCTTCCTTGTCACAAAGCTTCTTGAAGCGCCTCAGAGCTTCCCCGATCGGCTCGTTCGGCTTCACGATCACTTTCGCCATCCGGTCAAACTCACCTCCTTACATGCCTGTCCCCGCGTTAGAGAGACACTCGCCCATACATCCTCCATTATAGCGGCGCCGCGTTCTGAGTCAAGGTGCAGCCTTCTCGACTTCGAGGCGGGCGCATGCTATCATGCACAGTGTAGCCCTTTTTCCCCTGTGGGCATTTGCCCGCCTTTGTCCATGAAAAAGCCCTTCAGGTTCATGCTTGTCGTTGCGGTGCTGGCCTTCCCGGCAGCGCGCCTGAGCTTGGCAGACGGACGGACTGGTGCCCCTGGGCCTGACGGGCCGCCAGGGTCAGAGCCTCTCGTCCGCGTGAACGATCACGTCGTCACCCGCGCCGAGCTTGAGACTTACTTCGAGGGGTTCTATGCTGGCGCCCGCATGCAGG
>CAYYNS010000150.1:0-5050 GCA_964473085.1 uncultured candidatus Brocadiaceae bacterium | reverse complement strand
CGCGGGCCGTACGGCCGGGGCTTCATGGGCTGGCGGGAGCAAGGGCAGGGAGAGGGCGTAGCACTGATTGCGGGCGGCTGCGGCCTGGCGCCCCTTGCCCTGCTTGCCGAGAGGCTGCCGCGCGCCAGGCTCGTACAGGGCGCGCCTACAGCGCAGGAGCTGCTCTTCACGGAGCGCTTCCCGGATCAGATCGCCTGCACGGAGGACGGATCGGCGGGGCGAAGGGGATTGCCGACTGACTGGCTGCGGGAGGCGCTTGATCGGGGCGAGCTGAGGGCGGCCTACACCTGCGGTCCGGAGGCGATGATGGCGGCCGTGGTAGCGCTCTGCCGCAAGGCAGGGGTGCCCTGCCAGGCGTCGCTGGAGCGTTACATGAAGTGCGGGATCGGCATCTGCGGGCAATGCGAGTGCGACGGCCGGCTGGTCTGCCTGGACGGCCCCGTGTTCACGGGCGAGGAGCTTGCCCGTATGCCCAGTTTCGGCCGCGCGGCGAGGTCCGCAACCGGACAGGCAACTGCGCTGGGCTGCTAAGGGCGCAGGCCCTTCCTGCGCCTTTGCGGGTTCCAGTCATAGAGCACCGGTCTTTCCCCACGCGGCCACTGCTGGAGCGCGCGGCGCGCGCGCTCGTCTGCCTGGAAGATGCGCGCCTTGAGCTCCGCGCACAGGTCTTGCACGGAACGGCCAGCGAACTCGGCCGGCAAGAGGGGGGCGTCAACGACGATGACGATCCGCGCCCGGGGTTTCGGCACCACGAAGGCGTCCCAACTGTTCATCACCCACGCCCTGTCCACGGCGATGCCGAGGGGGTGAAGCGGGAGCGCGCTGCGGCGGGCCAGGAGGATGAAGCCCGGCTGGACGCCGTAGCGCGGCCCGCGCGGGCCATCCGGCGTGATGGCGCAGCTCCAGCCCTGCCCCATTGCCTCCAGCAAGGCGTGCAGGAGGCGCGTCGCCCCACGCGTTGTGGAGCCGCGCACGGCCAAGTAGCCGTGCCTCTCCATCACGTTGGCGATGTACTCGCCGTCCCGGTGCTCGCTGACCGGGACGCAGAACGGAAGCCCGCGATAGCCGCACATCGTGCAGGCGAGGTAGCGGTGCCAGAAGGCGACGATGATCTGGTGACGGCCCCTGGCTATGCGCACGCCGCAGTCGGCCGGGTCAATGAACTTGATCCGCCACGTGGCCCGCGCCCCTCGCAGCAGGGCGTAGCCCAGGGCGCCGGCGAGCCAGAAATGGAGGCGTCTGTGGAGCAGCGGCATCAATGCGGCGCCTTCTTCACGAGGTCCCTCACAAGGATGCTCACGAGCCGAGTCTCATCTTGGCTCAGCCCGCCGAAGCTAACCGTCGCCCCCTCGCCGAGCCTGAACTGGACGGTGCCCGGAAGCGCCGTCAGCGTCAGTGCCCGGCAGACGGGCAGTTGCCTGAACTCCCCCGAGGCGCGCAGCGACCCGACCCGCCGGTCAGTGACGAAGAAGGTTGCGTCCCCGCTGCCCCGCATCTTCGGCCATCGGTAAACGGCCCAGGCCATCAGGGGGGCGTTGGTGGCGAGGCACAGGATCGCTGCCAGCGCCGCCCGGAGGCCAAGCCCCACAGGCATGGAGAGAGCAAGTAGTACGGATACCCCCGTCAGCAGCAGGTGGCCGGCGACCTGAACCGCGCGCACCGCCCTGCGAAGCTCCCCTCCCGCAGGCCGCCGCTCCCAGAGCAGCCGCTCGCCCTCTTCGAGGGCGTCCTGTAGGCGCAGTGACATCCACTCCTCCCCCTGCCCGGCTCAAGGACCCCGTGCCCAGGCTGGCCCGTCGCAGAGCTCGATTCGGCGGACCAGCTCTTCCGGCACACGCCGCGGCCGGCCACTGGCCTCCAGGCACGCCAGCACGACGTGCCCCACGGCGATGGGCCGCTGGGCGCCCTTGAGCGCGACGGCGCTGCGGAAATCTATCCGCGTCGGGCGCAGGCGGTCAACCCACGTGTAGAGCTCGAGCTGGTCGTCATAGCCCGCCCGGCCAAGGTATTTGCAGCGCGCCTCGGCCACCACCAAGAAGATTCCCTGCTCCTCCAGGGTGCGGTAAGCCGTGCCGAGGGCGCGCAGGTATTCCGTGCGCCCCGCCTCGAAGTAGTGCAGATAGTTGGCATAGTAGACGACGCCTGCGCAGTCGGTCTCGCCGTACCTCACCCTTATGTCCAGCACGTGCACCTTCATCGGGCCTCGCCTTCAGCCGCGCGGGTGGAAGCGCTTGTGCACCTGGAGCAGACGGGTCCTGTCAACGTGGCTGTAGATCTCGGTGGTGGAGATGTCGGAATGCCCCAGCATCATCTGCACGGCCCTCAGGTCGGCCCCGCCGCCGAGCAGGTGCGTGGCGAAGCTGTGCCGCAGCATGTGCGGGTGCACGTGCACCCGCACATGCTGCGGCACAGCTTCGCCACGCACCTGCTCGGCGGCGGGGCCGACCTGAGGGCCGTGCAGATGATGCTGGGGCATTCCGACATCTCCACCACCGAGATCTACAGCCACGTTGACAGGACCCGTCTGCTCCAGGTGCACAAGCGCTTCCACCCGCGCGGCTGAAGGCGAGGCCCGATGAAGGTGCACGTGCTGGACATAAGGGTGAGGTACGGCGAGACCGACTGCGCAGGCGTCGTCTACTATGCCAACTATCTGCACTACTTCGAGGCGGGGCGCACGGAATACCTGCGCGCCCTCGGCACGGCTTACCGCACCCTGGAGGAGCAGGGAATCTTCTTGGTGGTGGCCGAGGCGCGCTGCAAATACCTTGGCCGGGCGGGCTATGACGACCAGCTCGAGCTCTACACGTGGGTTGACCGCCTGCGCCCGACGCGGATAGATTTCCGCAGCGCCGTCGCGCTCAAGGGCGCCCAGCGGCCCATCGCCGTGGGGCACGTCGTGCTGGCGTGCCTGGAGGCCAGTGGCCGGCCGCGGCGTGTGCCGGAAGAGCTGGTCCGCCGAATCGAGCTCTGCGACGGGCCAGCCTGGGCACGGGGTCCTTGAGCCGGGCAGGGGGAGGAGTGGATGTCACTGCGCCTACAGGACGCCCTCGAAGAGGGCGAGCGGCTGCTCTGGGAGCGGCGGCCTGCGGGAGGGGAGCTTCGCAGGGCGGTGCGCGCGGTTCAGGTCGCCGGCCACCTGCTGCTGACGGGGGTATCCGTACTACTTGCTCTCTCCATGCCTGTGGGGCTTGGCCTCCGGGCGGCGCTGGCAGCGATCCTGTGCCTCGCCACCAACGCCCCCCTGATGGCCTGGGCCGTTTACCGATGGCCGAAGATGCGGGGCAGCGGGGACGCAACCTTCTTCGTCACTGACCGGCGGGTCGGGTCGCTGCGCGCCTCGGGGGAGTTCAGGCAACTGCCCGTCTGCCGGGCACTGACGCTGACGGCGCTTCCGGGCACCGTCCAGTTCAGGCTCGGCGAGGGGGCGACGGTTAGCTTCGGCGGGCTGAGCCAAGATGAGACTCGGCTCGTGAGCATCCTTGTGAGGGACCTCGTGAAGAAGGCGCCGCATTGATGCCGCTGCTCCACAGACGCCTCCATTTCTGGCTCGCCGGCGCCCTGGGCTACGCCCTGCTGCGAGGGGCGCGGGCCACGTGGCGGATCAAGTTCATTGACCCGGCCGACTGCGGCGTGCGCATAGCCAGGGGCCGTCACCAGATCATCGTCGCCTTCTGGCACCGCTACCTCGCCTGCACGATGTGCGGCTATCGCGGGCTTCCGTTCTGCGTCCCGGTCAGCGAGCACCGGGACGGCGAGTACATCGCCAACGTGATGGAGAGGCACGGCTACTTGGCCGTGCGCGGCTCCACAACGCGTGGGGCGACGCGCCTCCTGCACGCCTTGCTGGAGGCAATGGGGCAGGGCTGGAGCTGCGCCATCACGCCGGATGGCCCGCGCGGGCCGCGCTACGGCGTCCAGCCGGGCTTCATCCTCCTGGCCCGCCGCAGCGCGCTCCCGCTTCACCCCCTCGGCATCGCCGTGGACAGGGCGTGGGTGATGAACAGTTGGGACGCCTTCGTGGTGCCGAAACCCCGGGCGCGGATCGTCATCGTCGTTGACGCCCCCCTCTTGCCGGCCGAGTTCGCTGGCCGTTCCGTGCAAGACCTGTGCGCGGAGCTCAAGGCGCGCATCTTCCAGGCAGACGAGCGCGCGCGCCGCGCGCTCCAGCAGTGGCCGCGTGGGGAAAGACCGGTGCTCTATGACTGGAACCCGCAAAGGCGCAGGAAGGGCCTGCGCCCTTAGCAGCCCAGCGCAGTTGCCTGTCCGGTTGCGGACCTCGCCGCGCGGCCGAAACTGGGCATACGGGCAAGCTCCTCGCCCGTGAACACGGGGCCGTCCAGGCAGACCAGCCGGCCGTCGCACTCGCATTGCCCGCAGATGCCGATCCCGCACTTCATGTAACGCTCCAGCGACGCCTGGCAGGGCACCCCTGCCTTGCGGCAGAGCGCTACCACGGCCGCCATCATCGCCTCCGGACCGCAGGTGTAGGCCGCCCTCAGCTCGCCCCGATCAAGCGCCTCCCGCAGCCAGTCAGTCGGCAATCCCCTTCGCCCCGCCGATCCGTCCTCCGTGCAGGCGATCTGATCCGGGAAGCGCTCCGTGAAGAGCAGCTCCTGCGCTGTAGGCGCGCCCTGTACGAGCCTGGCGCGCGGCAGCCTCTCGGCAAGCAGGGCAAGGGGCGCCAGGCCGCAGCCGCCCGCAATCAGTGCTACGCCCTCTCCCTGCCCTTGCTCCCGCCAGCCCATGAAGCCCCGGCCGTACGGCCCGCGCAGTCCCACCAGCGCCCCTGCGCTCAGCCCCCTGAGCGCCGTCGTGAACGGCCCGCGCACGTGCACCGTCACCCCGAAGCGCTGCCCGTCCAGCAAGGACACAACGAAGGGCTTCTCGTCCAACCCCGGCAGCCACATCATGAGGAACTGCCCCGGCTCCAGGCGCCCCAGATCAAAGCACGGCTCCGGCCGATCAGGCACCGGCAATAGCAGCGTGATCATCCGTGGCGTCTCGCACCGCCTCTCCAGTAACGGCAGGACGACCGGGAGCTGTGGCC
>CAYYNS010000149.1:0-5053 GCA_964473085.1 uncultured candidatus Brocadiaceae bacterium | reverse complement strand
CCATGCCCAGAACGGCGTTTCGCAGCTCGACGGCCTCTGCCAGCTTGATCCTCACCGGCCCTTCCTCCTGCTCCTGCTGCTCGGCCGCCTGTTGCTGCGCCTGCGCGTACCAGCGCGCGACCGCCTGGGAACCGCCCTCCCCGCCGACCTCCTGGAACTCCTCGATCTGCATCTCGGTGAATGGCGGGTTTTCCCGCCACTGCTCGGGCTCCCCCTCGAGGAACTCCAGCCGCACGCCGCACTCCTCCGCGATGCGCTCGCGCAGGTTGTCGCATTTCAACCGCGCCTCGCTTTCCTTCACCCGGAGGTCCTCGATCTTGGCGTCCAGTTCACCCCGTTCCGCGTCCAGCCTCTCTAAGTCGGCATCAATGTCGCCGATGACTCTCTGGAGCCTGCTGAGTGCCTCGGAGCGCTCGCCGATCCGGGCCTTGAGCTCGGCTTCCTCCCGTTCAAGGTCTGCTTTGCCTTCCTCGGCGGCACGGATCTTCTGCGCCGTCTCCTGCTGCTGGAGCACGCCGCTGCGCTGCTCCGCCAGGATGCGGTCGAACTGCGTTCGTCTGCGCTGGATTTCCCCTTGCAGCCTCTCCGCAAGAACGCGCAAGCTGCTCTGCTGCTCTTCCAGTCGGCTCAGTTCGCTTTTCAAAGAACTTAGGTCTGACGCGAGCTGTTCGCGCTCGCGCCGCAGCCCGCGCACCTGGTCCTGCAGCCCCTCCAGCTCGGCTTGCTTTTCAGCCCGGCACCTCTGCAGGCCGTCCAGCTCCTCAACGCTGCGGGCCATGCGGTCCCTGATCCTCTCGATCTCCTCCCTTAGCGAGCCATCCTCGACTCTGAGTAGCTGCAGGTCTTCCGCGCGCTGCTCCTCCTGGCTTGCAAGGAGCGCGATGCGGCTGCGCAGGTCGCTCTCATTGCGAGCCAGTTCCTCCTTCTGCGCGGCGAGCACGGCTTTCTCGCGCTGCAAGGCCTGGATCCCCTCCGTGCAGCGGCCTTCTTCCAGCGACAGCCCCGCCAGGTGATCTCGAAGGCCGGCGACCTGCTGATCAAGCTCAGCCAGCTCACTTCTGCGGCTGACAAGACTGCCGGTCTCAGGCTCGCCAGCAGACCAAAGGCCGCCCGGCCCGAAACACTCGCCAGACCGCGTGACAAACCACGCACCTGCTGGCAGCGAGCTGCCCAGGAGGGACAAAGCCGCTTCAATGTCATCCACGACGAAACAGTTGCCCAGCAGAGCCTTGATAGCTGGCCTGACGTGATCGGGACAGCGGACCAGTTCTACCAGCGGCACAGCTTCGCCAGGCCCCACAGCGAGCTCAGCGCCTTCCGCTGCCCGTACATCCTCCAGAGCGAGGACGGCAGCACGCCCCTTCTTGCCCTGGCGCAGTAGCCACAGGGCTTCGCGGGCCTGCTCGCGCGTGTTGACCAGAACGACCTGCACGTTCTGGCCGAGCGCCGCCTCAACCGCGAGGGCGTCGCACGAGGCCACTTCGAGCAGGTTGGCCAGCAGGCCTGGAGAGCCGTTCAACGGAGATCCCGCTGTCTTGATCGCCTCCAGGATCACCTTGACTCCACTTCCGAGTCCTTCGGCGCGTGCCTGGAGGTCCTGAAGCACCTGACGCCGGCCAAGCCTCTCTTTCAGCTCAGCTCTAAGCTCGCCCACCTTGAATGTCAGGCGCTCCAGTTGCGCCGTTGTCCGGGACATCTGCTCCTCAACGCTGGCCAGCTGCTCGCTCAAGCGGCCTGCCTCGGTCCGCAACACGGCCATCTGCTGTTCGGTGGCCCCGCGTTCAGCGCGGGCGTGGTCGCATTGCCCCTGCAACTGGCTCTGACGCTCCCGAAGCCGGCTGAGCCGGTTTCCGAGCGTCTCGCGCTCGGCGGAGAGCATCCCGACCTGATTCTGAAGCTGTGACTCCTGCTGCATGAGATCGAAGGCAGTAGCCTTCGCCGACTCAACCTGCTTCTCAAGCTCCTCACATTGGTGTTCGAGTGTCCTGGATTGCTCGGCGCAACGCTGACAGGTCTGCCGCCGCTGGTGAAGCTCATCCTGCGCTCGATGGAGGGCCTGTTCGGTCTGCGCGGCCTCGCTGCGCAAACGCGAAAGCCCGGCCTCCTCTTCACCGGCCTGTCGGCCCAGCTCTTCCTGGCGGGCCTCCAGCTCTGCTTGTCTCTGGCGGCATAGCTCGATCTCCTGCCCCAGGCTGTAGTGCCGCGCGCCGACATGGGAGAAGCGTTCCTCGGCCTGGGAGAGTTCCTGGCGCACCTTTTCCAGCAAATCCTGTCTGGCCACACGCTCTTTTTTGAGCTCTGCCGTGCGGGCCTCCAGGGCGCGTCGAGACGCCTCGTTCTTGCCGACCTCCGCTGCAAGCAGCGTGGCCTCAGCAACGAGCTCCCGGTGACTGTGAACGCCAAGCGCCAGTCGCAGCCTGTGCAGCTCGTCGCGCAGGCGCTTGTAGCGACGCGCCTTGGCGGCCTGATAGCGAACGCTGCGCAGTTGCCGCTCCAGCTCCTCGATGATGTCGCTGACACGCTGTAGGTTCGCCTGGACGCGCTCCAGCTTCTGCTCCGCTTCTTTCTTGCGCTGCAGGTAGCGGTTGATCCCAGCCGCCTCTTCGAGGACCTGCCGGCGCTCCTTGCAGCCTGCGCGCAGGAGCATGTCCACCTGCCCCTGTTCAATCACGTTGTAGGCGCTCACCCCCACGCCGGTGTCCATGAGAAGCATCCGTATGTCCTTGAGACGGCAGGACTTGCCGTTCAAAAGGTACTCGCTCTCTCCAGACCGATAGCACCGCCGGGTTATGCAGACCTCGTCATATTCCACGGGAAGCAAGCCGCGGTCGTTGATCACCGTAAGGCGGACCTCGGCACAACCCAGCGGCCTGCGCGCGCTGCTGCCGCTGAAGATCATGTCAGCCATGTCATTGCCGCGCAGCTTGCGGGCATTCTGCTCTCCGAGCACCCACTTCAGGGCGTCCACCACGTTGCTTTTGCCCGCCCCGTTTGGGCCCACCAGGGCCGTCAGGGATTCGTCGAACTCGAATACGGCCTTGTCGGGAAAGGACTTGAAGCCGATGAGCTCCAGTTTCTTGAGCCTCATCTATCCCTCACGCTTTCAGTCGTATCCTGTTAGCAGGCAAAGGGTTGCTTGAGTCCAGAACCGCTGATTGAACGCACCTGGTAGCGCACGGGAATAGTGAATCTTACTGAAAGGTCTGCGGGAAATTCCATCGGGGCGCGGCCTCGCAAGGGCCGTTTGAATGCCGGAAAGGCCCCGCAGTTGGGTGCCCCACTCCACCACTGCCCCACCGGAAACCCATAGCGCCGCCACTGGTAAGCACTTAGGACACGATCTCAAGGCCACTGGAAGGCAACCGGTGGGAAGACACCAGGCGCACGGAACTGTCCTGACAGAACCCGGGGCACCGCCGAAAAAGGCCCCCCAAAAATCTGAGCGTCTGCCCTGGGCGCCAAGCCTTTCAGCCCGCCTCGAAGCGGCACACCAGTGCTCTGCGTTTGCACCGAGTCGGCGGCTAAAGTGCGGGAATAGCACCTGTACGCACCCGCAGTGCCACTTAGCCGCGCTCGCCCCGAACCGCAAGACCCCTTTCCCGGCCACGCACTACGACGCGCCCGACAGCCCCAGCCAGCACCTCCCCCATGGCGTCCATCTCCTCAGGCATGAACGGCGCCACCGCCCGAAGGGTCGGATCCAGACAGTGGTCGGGCTGGAAGTTCTGCAGGGCAGCCGTCTGTGCGCCCTTCAGCTCGGGCGCGATCCCCTCCACTTCCGCCGGGCCCACAAGCCCCGGCACCACGGTGATGCGGAACTCGTGGGGCAGCCCGCTTGCCACAATGCTCTCGAGCGACTCCCGCACCGCCTCAACGTCCACCGCGCGACCGGTCACGGCACGGTATGAGACAGCGTCCAGCGGCGCCTTGACGTCCATCGCGATCGCGTCGAGCTGCCCCTCGACCAGCAGCCTCTGGACCCACTCAGGGCGGGTGCCGTTGGTCTCGACCATGACTCTGAGACCCGCCGCACGGATCTCTGCGACCAGTTCCAACAGTTCCTCGCCATGGAGCGTGGGCTCCCCACCCGTGATCACAGCCCCGTCAAGCCACTGGCGGTTCTGCCGCATGTAGCTGAGGGCTTCGTCGCGCCGGATCGTCGGCAGGCCCGCCGGATCGAGCAGGTGCCCGGCGTGGCAGTAGCGACATCGCAGGTTGCAGAACGGCAGGAAGAGCACACACGAGACGCAGCCTTCCCACTCCAGCAGGCTGCTCTCTATGAACCCCTTGATGTCCATCAGACGGCCCTCACCGCCGGTCGGACAGCCGCTGCTGCGCCATCCCGCCGGCCGCCCCTTTCGCACTTCCCTTCTCGGCATGGCAATCTTGCGCCAGGGCCCGGTCACTCCCTCATTTCTGGCAACGCATCTTCTGGCAGGACTTTTCGCACCGCTCGCCGCACTCGTCGGGCAACGGACACTGCCCGGCGGGCTTCAGTCAGCGAGATCGGCTCGTAGTCGCCGGGGTACCTCGTGATCGTCGCGTAGTCGGTCAACCGGCCCTGCGCATCGTCAGGAATCTCAGGGCGGTCAGCCGGCGGGACAAGCCCCATCAACTCCTCGACATCGTGCGTCTTTGGGAAGTCAATGCCCCTGAGCGCCAGCAGGGCTTTCAGATACTTCTCAACGGTCTGCTGGGCGTGGAAGCACACTGTGTCTGTCGGGCAATCCGCTCCGAGTTTCACAGTGTGCACAGCAGTCTTCAGATCGTTTTCGGCCTTCGCCACCCATCCCCTGACCACCGTCAGCACCCTCTCACGTTCGGGCATAGAGCACCTCGCCTTCTCGGGCGGCCGGTCGCTCGATAGTCCCTGCGATCTCCTTGCGCCACTCGAAGTCCTCTGGTGTGGTCACGACGATGTCCTTCGGCACCCGTATGTCGTGGAGCGCCCGCCGGATAGCCAGCCTGGCCCGCCTGCGAGAACCCCTCACCTGCATCACGACCAGCAGGTCCACATCGCTGTCAGGGGCGCCCTCGCCCCGGGCGTGCGAAC
>CAYYNS010000148.1:0-5094 GCA_964473085.1 uncultured candidatus Brocadiaceae bacterium | reverse complement strand
GTGAATCCGGCTCTTGTCGTAGTCGTGGGTCGTCTTTTCGAGGGCCTGATTGTAAAGATCGAGGGCCTTCTCGTATTGCTTGTGGCGCTGGTAGACCTCGGCCAGCTCCATGAGCAATGCGCCCTCGTCCTCTTCAGGCCCCATGCTCTGGGCAGCAGGCAGTTGCTCGATCTGCTGTGCAACAGAGACCCCAGCGGATGCGAGCAGCAGAGCAAGGATAAGAACCCACAAGGTCAGCGCCAGACGCCGTGCAGCACCGATACAGTCTGAGCTCACCACCTCTTGACCTTTCTGAAAACGCCTCACAAAGGGACGTGCCTGAAGCCAACAAGGCCAGTATAGGCATGCCCACCGGAAATGTCAATCCGCCAAATGGCGCAGCCTCTGCGCAAGCGTTTCGGCCCTTGCGCGCCCTGGGCCTTTGAGGCGTTGAGCAACTCGCGGCCGTCCTGGGTCAGTCACGACCCTTCCTGGCGGGATGTCTGATGAAGGGTATCGCTTTCGCGACCATGTAGAAGAGCGTATCGAGGAGGATAATGACATCGAGGGTGATGGATCGGTTCTCGATGTAGTAGAGGTCGTAGTCCAGGTTTTCGTGGATGGGCTGGTTACGGTCAGGGCTTACCTGCCACAGACCCGTCATGCCCGGCTTCATCGAAAGACGCAATCTTTGAAGCTCGTTGTAGCCAGCCACGATCTGCGGCATTTCGGGACGAGGTCCGACCATGGACATGCGCCCGAGCAGGACGTTGAACAGTTGAAGCAGCTCGTCGAGATCAAACCCCCTGAGCACTCGCCCGATTGGGGTCACTCGGGGGTCGTCAACCTGCCGCGGTGTCTCGGCATAGGGATGTGCATCTGCATACATTGTGCGGAATTTCAGGATCGTGAAGGGTCGCCCTCCCATGCCGATACGCTCCTGACGAAAGACCATGGGGCCCCGGGACGTAAGCTTCACCAACAGCCCCGTCACGAACAGCAACGGCAGCGTAAGGACGATGAGGATGGCGGACAGCAAGATGTCCATGAGCCTCTTGGTAACGGAGAAAAGGGTGGAACCGGCGCTCGCCTTGAGCTGGATCAGGGGGAGGCCGTCGAGGTTCTCCGCCGTGGCGAACTCAAGTGCCAGGATTGAGACCGGCGGCACGAAATGAACGCCGACCTGGAACGTGTCCTGCCAGCGCAAAAACTCCATGAAGACCTCGTTGGACATCTCCGGCCTGGCTACGATGACCTCCTGCACGTTGTTTTCCGCGATGATGCGTCGGATCTCGTCCTTGTTGCCAAGTACGGGCAAAGACGGGCTGTCACCGAGGACGGGGGCGACGCTGCCGTTGGCCTGCTCGGCCTGGTCTGCAACAAAGCCGACGGGGACAAACCCGATGCCGGGCTGCTGGAAGAGTTTGCGCGCCACCATGCGCCCCAGATAGTTAACCCCTACGATGGCAACATTTCTGACGCCCCAGCCCCGCGCATGGCACCAACGCGCGGTGAATGCAAAAACGCTGGAGCTCATCACCAGCCCTGGCACGGCGAGCACGGCCCCCGCAGCGTAGATGATTCTTGATATGTTCAAGCGGGCAAACAGGTCTACCACGAACATCGCCACGGTGACCACGACGAAACTGGTCAGGAGTTTCGTTTTGGCACCGACATTCATGAGGGTATCGTAGCGCCTGTAAGCGCCCACAAACGTGCTCAAGGCCACCGTCATGGCCGCCAGCCCTATGGAGAGCGCCAGGTAAGCCGGCATCGAGCGCTCGCCCCTGAAACGGCGGATCGCGTCGAACCAGCCAGCACGGTCCATGAGGTATGCCAGGTAGAAGCTGCCGCCGATCGCGACGAAGTTGAGCAACACATGCCAGACGGGCAGAAGGACGCCCGCAACAGAGCGCCTGGCCGGCAGGCCACGCGTCTTGAGGCGAGCATAGACGCTGTAGATCTCCGGGTGTCCGGCGACTGCGTCGCTCGCGACAGCAGCCTTCGCCACAGCGCCTCTCGGCTCACTCTGTTTCGGCTCTGTCATCGCTCCCCTGAGTGCTCACAGTGCCGGTGTTCTTTCAGTGTTCTGGCCCCGCCAAGCGGGCGCGAGTTGCGTTCGATCCCAACCCGGTGCGCCAGGACTCTCATGAGGAACACAGGGTTTCCCAACACATAGCGCACGAAAAGTCACCGCGGCTCCAGCGCGAGCCGCCAAAGCCACTCAAGCCCGCAGCAGCGCATCCACCTCGGCGCCCGCCTCGAGCTGCCCGACACGAAGTCCATCATGGCACCGACGCACCAGACCGTGGGCACGTCAATCGCCCGGCGGTGCTCAGAGGTCCAGATCTCCTGGAGCGGACTTCCAAGCCCCACAAACAGGATATCAGGCCGTGCTCGGTTGATGCGCCCGACGACCTCCTTGCTACAGTCGCGCGGGCAAAGGAAGTAGCCGTGATGCGTCCCCGCGATGCGCAAGCCGGAAGCCAATTCCTTGAGCCTGGATGCAGCCGCTTCGGCGATTCCGGGGCGTCCTCCGAGCAGAAAGACGCTCACCCGTCGGCGCGCACACTCGCACGCGACATCCGCCATGAAGTCGGCTGCCGTCATGCGCTCCAGTGGCCCAAAACCCAACAGGTACGCCCCAAGCTGAACGCCTGCACCGTCACAGTAAACGAGGTCGCTTTTGCGCAGAGCTTCCCGCATCCGCGGATTTCGAAACGCCAGGTTACAGGTGTGGGCGTTCAGATACATTATAGTGCAACTGCCCTCCCGAGGTGTAGCCCCAAACACGTATTCGAACAGCCCATCCCAGTTGACAACATCCAAAGGCAACCCCAGGAATTGGATTCTCGCAGGTTCTTTTGCACGCCCCAGGCCCATCTGTGCCGCCTCACCTGCGGGTCAAGCCGCGCGCGAGCGGGCGCGGACCGGCCTGCGCCAACCCGCCATGGCCCGCAGGCCCCGTCTGAGCACTCTGCCCGGCGAACAAAGGGCGGCCCAACCCAGTCGGACCCTTCCTCTGAGCGGATGGCCGCCCAGCATCTCTGCAAGCGATCTTTTGTACTGGCTGAGCGCGTAATTGTCCATTTGCCAGGCAGCTTTTCTCCACAACGGCCACGCCTGCATCCGCGCAACGAATTCACCGTATGTGGGCACGGCCTGGCCGGCTTGTCGGCGGCGGTAGCATTCGATGTGATACAGAAAGCCCGCCTGGTGGCTCTTCATCTGCTGCGCCGTCACACTTCCCAGGTGCACCCGCCACAGCAAAAGCGGCTCCCGCACGTTAGCCAGGCGATAGCGATCCGCCAGCCGCAGGAAAACATCCATGTCCTCAGCCGGCAAGTCCCTGTAGCCTCCGATGGACCGCAGGGCGGAGGTGCGAAAACAGACGCTTGGGTGGCACAGCCCCAGGCCGCGACTGAGCAACCGCCCGAGCACTTCCTGGTGCTCGGTAGGAACCACCACCATGCTCCCCCTTTTCCCCGTCGGTCCAACATAGATGACGCTGCAGCCTACGGCTGCCACGTCCGGATGCTCGCCGAGAAACTCGACCTGTCGTTCCAGCCTGCTTGGCAAAGACACATCGTCAGCATCCATGCGGGCCAGGAACTGACCCTGACAGACTTCCAGCCCCCTGTTGAGAGCGTACGACAAGCCCCTGTGCGGCTGATGAATGATCCGAAGGCGCCCACCCGTAAGACCGTCAAGATACCTCCCGCTGCCGTCCGTCGAACCGTCGTCAACTATGACCAGCTCCAGGTCAGTGAGAGTCTGACCCCACACCGAACCCACCGCCTCTGGCAGGTAGGGCATACCATTATGCACAGCCACCAGGACGCTAACGAGTGGCATCTGCCATCCGCTCCCCATGCTGCGTGCTACGGAGCGTGCGCATCAGTGCTCTTGAGCGCAACTGCCGCGACAGCAAGAACGGCGCTGGGAAAGCCCTGCACATAGAGCACGTTCTCGGACACCGCCAGCAGCAACAGTATGCCCAGACACAGCACCGCTGCGTCCACCCATAACGCCCCCAGCCCCTGCGCCCTGCGCCGGCGCCACAGGATTGCAAGAAGGTAAAACAGCGCCCCGAAATACACAAGCGCACCCGGAACGCCAGTCTCTATGACCAGACGCAAGTACTCGTTGTGCGGCACCACTTGTCGAGTCCAGCCCGGCTTTTCCAGAAGCACCTGCGCTGATCCAGGCCCATACCCGCACAAAGGCCGCTGCCGCGCCAAACGCCAGTAGTCTCGCCACAAGGCCCGCCTGCCCGAGGTGTCCACCTCTCTCCAGGCAGTCAAACCCACCCTCTCTAAAACATCCTCCTCCACAAAGAACCGGACCAGATACCCCGGCAGCTTACCTGGCCCGAATGTGCGCCTCTGAAGGGGATCCCAAAACATCCACACGACGACCAGACTTGCGAGCACTCCCACCAGAGCAGTCCTGAGCTTTCTCCTGGGCGCCAGCAGGGCGCCGACCACCAATACAACCATTGCGACCCACAAGTGGGCCCGCGTCAGAGTTGTCCCTATGAGAAATAGCAAGCCCGTGACCAGGAGCCATGCACGCCAGTCCTGCCGGAGCGCACGCGAATACGCCAGTGCAAGCGCAGGGAACACCACCATGCAGAACCCGGGGGGCGCAGTGCCACCACAGAAGCGCAGCATGTCCCCGTGGAGGGCCAGCAGGGGCTTCCCACCAAGGAGCTGTGCAACAATCCCGACCGCCACGGAAAAAGCCACAGAGTAATACAGCAGCCGTTCAAACGCCGAGCTGTCACGCTGAGGTGCCACCACCGCATATACGGCCGCACCGAACAGAATCGGCGTGACAACGCTGGCGGCCGTCTTGACCCCATAAAGCTCGCCGCCGCCGAGGACCCAACTCAAGCCCATCAGCGCCAGAAACGCACCAAAGGGAAGCACCATCTTCTTGAGCGCCAAAAGCGGGCGAGACTGCAGGAACAGAACGATGCAGGCGACGACCAACAGGAAGCTCGCCTGCATGCTGTCCATGCTGATCAATTGGCCAAAGGCCTTAAGCTGGGAAGCCTCTACGGGGGCATAAAACCCGTCCATCGGGTCGCGCCATCCGTAGAGATAGTTAAGG
>CAYYNS010000147.1:2446-5110 GCA_964473085.1 uncultured candidatus Brocadiaceae bacterium | reverse complement strand
GGCGTCCGGGCGACCTTCTCCACGACCGTCGTCTTCCTGAGCGGCACGCGTATCGGCGGGTAGGAGGCGTAGAGGGCCGCTGCTACCACGACAATGACAAGAACCCACTTCCAGGCGCGGGCAGACATGGCCTGCACGATCTCCTTCCGACCCGACTGACATCCGGGGCCGCGCGATCTGACCTTTGCGATCTGTGGCGAGCGCGCAGACTGCGCGCTGAAGCCTTCCCCGGTGCGCGGCTGCGCCCCAGCAACGATGAGGACAAGAGCCAATGATATCATTGCCGTCGCAGGCAAGTCAAACGCACCAGACAGCGCCACTCCCGCCGCCAGGCTGTATAATGATGGCGCGGGCCGGCCTGGCGGATTTTCGCCATGCGACGGCCAGGCCGTGCCGATATGGAGGTCGGTCCCGTGACCAGGCTCTGCGTCTCCCTTACCGAGGCGTGCGGCGCCGATATGTTGCGTGCGATGCACGGCCTGCCCCGCTACGCGGACATCGTCGAGTTGCGCCTGGACTATCTTCAGGAGCAGGGAGCAGCAGCCCGCTCAGCCCTCCAGAGCATCTGCCACAGCAAGGACCGGCCGATCATCGTCACCTGCAGGCCCGCGCGAGAGGGTGGTCGCTTCGAGGGGCCAGAAGCCGAACGGCTCGACCTGCTGCGCAGGGCCGCAACCCACGGTCCCGACTACGTTGACGTTGAGCTCGACAGCGTCTCGGCTCTTGGAGCCCTGCCAGGCGGCACGCGCAGGATCGTCTCATACCACAACTTCGAGCGCACCCCGCCAGAGCTGGAGGATATCTACCGACGGGTCGCAGCGGCGGGAGCCGATGTCGCAAAGCTCGCCGTGCGCGCCCTCGACATCCTGGACACTCCCCCCGTGCTCGCCCTCCTTGAGAGGCACGCAGCGAGCATGCCCACGATCGCCCTGAGCATGGGCGAGGAGGGGCTGCCCACGCGCGTCCTGGCAGCGAAGTACGGGGCCTTCCTCAGCTACGCAAGCCTCGCCCCCGGCAAAGGCTCCGCCGACGGTCAGGTGCCCTACGAAGAAATGGAAGGCCTGTACCGCTTCTCACGCATCAGCCGCAGGACCTCCGTCTACGGAGTGGTGGCGAACCCCGTGGCCCACAGCATGAGCCCCGCCATCCACAACGCTGCGTTCGCCGAGGTCGGGCTCGACGCCGTTTACCTGCCCTTCAAGGTCACTGACCCGGCAGCCTTCCTGGACGCCTACGAGCGACACGACCTCAGGGGCCTGAGCGTGACCATCCCCCACAAGGAGGCGATGGTCCCGCTGATGGACGAGGTGGACGAGCTGACCGCGCGCATCGGCGCCCTCAACACAGTGACGGTCCGCAATGGACGCCGCTACGGGTCCAACACGGACGTGGCAGCGGCCCTGGCCGCGCTGGAACATGCCGCGCGTCAAGCTGGCCTCCTGCCGCTTGAGCGGCGGGCCGCCCTGCTTGTCGGAGCCGGCGGCGCCGGGCGGGCCATCGCCTACGGCCTGGCAGGCCGCGTCGGGCGGCTGATCATTGCCAACCGCACCGTCTGGCGCGGCCGCAAGCTCGCCGGCGAGATCGGCGCCGAGGCCTGCGGACTGCATGACATCCCCGCACTCAGCTTCGACATCCTGATCAATACCACGTCCGTCGGGATGCATCCGAACACCGACGAGACACCCGTTGCGGCCTCGGTGCTTCGGCCTGGCATGGTGGTCTTCGACGCCGTCTATAACCCCATCGAAACCCGACTTCTGTGCGAGGCGCGACAGGCAGGCTGCGTCACGGCTTCGGGCTTCGAGTGGTTTGTCAGCCAGGCGGCGGCACAGTTTGAAACCTGGACGGGTATGCCGGCACCGCGAGCGCGCATGGCCGAGGTCGTCAGGGAGCGGCTGTCCTTGAGATAGGCCGGGTGGTGCTCCTCCGGGGCGCGGCGTAAATCCCTAAATGCCGTGCTCTTACGTGCTGAGCTGCCTTCGCTGGCCGCCACACTCAAAGTCGCAAGAATGTCTATTTTGGGTGTCTGGTGGCGCTCAGCTTTCCTGCTGTAACCTGTTCTGGGGCACAGCGTTGGGAGAAATTAGGTTCGTTTCGCAATCCGGCCTCTCCACAAGCCTCACCACCTGCGTGTGCAACGCCAGGTCGCCTGCCACTGGCAGCGTAGCCGTCACGCCCCTGCGCCAGGAGCAAGGCAAGCGCACACCGTCAGGCTTCCTTCCCCCCTGAAGGGGGGAGGCGCTGCCGTCCCTGAAAACCCTTGCGAGGATTCTCCCTTGACACGGCTGGCCTTTTCATAGAAGGCCACGAAGCCTGCCCGCCGGCCGGCGGGGACAGACCCGGCAAGGGTCAACATTTTTCCCTTTTCTTCGCGTTCTGGTAGTGAGCCGGTGCTTTCTATTTGTTTCCCGAAGGTCAATCGAATGGTGGAGACGAGGGGATTCGATACCGCCTGCAATCGTAACTCCTTATACATGAGCATATTACGGCACCAGCAAAGGACTTATGACAACCGCCGCCGCACGCGCTATGCTACGCTATGCTGCACTATACCGCAGACCTGCGTAACTGTCAACGTAGCAATGGAGCATCAAGAAATCAACGTGCTCTGAGCGGCCCGTGCCTTCCTCGGCAGGCCCAAGCAGTCAGGCTTACCCGCTACCC
>CAYYNS010000147.1:0-2436 GCA_964473085.1 uncultured candidatus Brocadiaceae bacterium | reverse complement strand
CCGACCTCGGCAATGCGAGTGCCGCGCTCTCCCGGCTGAGCTACGTCCCCACCTGCAACCTGATTATATACGTAAGGGCCTTCCGATTCTCAAGCAACTGTGCCCCTGCCCCGTGCTCCGCCCAGGCTCAGGCGGAAGCGCTGCCCGCTATGAGGGCATCCATCAGCCGGTGGCCTTTCCTCTCCAGCACGTTGCTCTGAGCTGCGGCTGCCTCGTTGAAGGCAAGCCCTGACCGCGACTGGACGCCTGTGCCCCAGATCACGAAGGGCACGAATCCGTGCAGATGCTTGCGCTGCTCGACGGACGTCACGTGGTCGGGCAGCGCCAGCAGTCGCAGGCCTCCCAGCTCGGGCGCAGCGGCCATCATAGGGCCGACAATCTCGCGGTCCACCTGCTCGATGGCATGGATCTTCGCTTTCAGGTCGCCTTCATGAGCCGCTTCATCGGGCGCCTCGACATGCACGAGCACCAGGTCGCGCGAACGGAGCGCGTCAATGGCGTACCGCCCCTTGGCGCTGTAATCCGTATCCGTGTAGCCTGTGATGCCAGGAACGCGAACGATGTCCCAGCCGATCAGGCGGGCGATCCCCCGCACGAGATTGACGGCGCTTACTGCCGCTCCCGTGCAATGGTATCTTTGCGCGAATGGGGTCATCCCGGGCCGTTCGCCCTGCCCCCAGAGCCAGATCATGTTTGCGGGGTTCTGCTGAAGGTCCCGACGCACCGCGTTGACCTCGTGATCTGCAAGCACCTCCCTGGACGCATTCATCAGCCCGATGAGAACCTCGCTGCCCTCCCCTTTCGGCAGTATGTCCGCGAGCTCCTCCCCCACCACGTCGTGCGGAGGCAAGGTCCTGGCCCTGGCCGGCCCGGATCCCCGAAAGACCAGCAGATGCCGGTAGCTTGTGCCAGTGTGAAATGTGAGGTTCGGATTGCCCAGCTTCTCATTGAGCAGCCGGATCAGCACATCAGCCTCTGTGGTGCTGATGTGCCCCGCGCAGAAGTCAACCAGGCGCTCTCCGTCCGTCGTGATCAGGTTGCAGCGGAGGGCCACGTCTCCGGGGGCTAGCTCCACGCCCATGTCGGCTGCCTCCAGCGGGCCACGGCCTGTGTAGTACCGCGCAGGGTCATATCCCATGACGCTCATGATGGCGATGTCGCTGCCCGGCGTCATTCTCCTGGGGATCGTGCGCGCCTGGCCAAGGAGTCCCTCCCGTGCAGCCCGGTCCAGGTTCGGGATGCGTGCTACTTCGAGGGGCGTCTTGCCTTCCAGTCGCGACACTGGCAGGTCGGCTGCACCGTCAGGAACTACGACGCAGTACTTCATTTCCACCCCATCTACAGCGCTGCCAGTCAGATTTCCTGAACGCGCATCATGCGGGTCTTGCGACCCTCGATGCAGTCGAGCTTACTGATCTCGCCCAGCGCGTCCTGCAATGCGCCCTCCAGGGCTTCATGCGTCATGAAGACCACGGGCACGTGCTCCTCTCCAGGCACGGCCTGGTCTTGCTGGATGCATGAGGCTATGCTGATGTCATGACGGCCCAGCACACCGGCCACCTGCGCCAGGACGCCTGCCCGATCCGCGCAGCTTAGGCGGAAGTAGTAGCGCGTTCGCACCTCTTCAAGCGGGACGACCTCGACCCGGGGCACCTCGCCGAACTGGGCCAGCTCCGCGAAGTCGCGCTGGTAAGTGCCAAGAGCAAGCCGGGCAATGTCTGCCACAACCGCGCTGGCGGTCGGCCAGCGCCCCGCCCCGAGCCCAGTAAGCACGACCTCGCCCACAGAATCCCCGTGAACGCAGACCGCGTTGTAAGCCCCACCCACCTCCGCCAGCGGGTGCTCATGCCGAAGCAGCGTCGGATGAACGCGCAGGGCAAAACGCTCGCCTGCACGCCTGCCAATCGCCAGCAGCCTAAGCGTGTAGCCGAGCGAATGGGCGTAGCGCAGGTCCACCGGCTCGACGCCGCTGATGCCCTCCCGGTAGATGTCGTCGTCGCGCACGTCCACGCCGAATGCAAGTCTCGCCAGCACGGCAAGCTTGTGCGCCGAGTCATGCCCCTCGACGTCCAGGGCAGGGTCGGCTTCCGCGTAGCCCTTCTCCTGCGCCTCCTTGAGCGCCTGTGCATAGGGCAGGCCCCGCTGCGACATCTGGGTGAGGATATAGTTGCAAGTGCCATTTACGATACCGTAGATGCTTTCGATACGCTCGCCGACCATCGCGGCCCGCAGGGCAGCAACGATGGGTATGCACCCAGCCACGCTTGCCTCAAAGGCAATGCTGCGCTTATTCTGACGCGCAATCCCAAAGAGCCTTGCGCCCTTATCCGCCAGCAGCGCCTTGTTGGCCGTCACCACGTCCTTGCCGGCCCGCAGCGCCTTTTCGATGACCGACTGGGCCGCCGTCTTCCCGCCAAACAGCTCGACAACAACATG
>CAYYNS010000146.1:3427-5123 GCA_964473085.1 uncultured candidatus Brocadiaceae bacterium | reverse complement strand
CGTGACGCCGCTGTCGTATCCCCCGCGCCCGATCATGTAGGGCGTTCGGGCGTCGAGGTAGATACGCAGGTGGTTCGACCTGTGCGGCGACTGGCCCGGTATCTGAGGGACGCCAGATAGGTCGTCCTCGACGTCCGCGTAGACGTAGAGGTTCTCGCCGTCGTAGGCGACCGAGAAGTCGAAGCAGTGTTCCTTGGCCGGCTGTTCGCCTGCCAACGCCGGATGCCCGGCCGCGGGCACGTGGATCGTGCCTGGACGGCGCTCCGAGGCGTCAAGCACATAGCCCTCTACGCGCCTGGCCGACAGGACCGTGTCGCTCAGGTGTTCGACCAGCTCGGAGGCGTCGTGCCGGATGATGGCGTCCAGGTGGTAAGCATCGGCGGCCCTGCCGAGGGTGACCTGGAGGTCCTTCTGCCTGCGGCCGTACGCGGGCATCTTCGCGAACCTGAACTTCTGGGGCCAGACCTGGTCTTCGCCGCTGGGCAGCATTTCGACGCTCACCTTCCGTGCCTTATCCGAGAGGTTCTTGACCAAGCAGCGGAGCTTGAGGCTGAGCGTGTCGCCGGCAAGGGAGGCCCCGCGCAGCTCCGTCCATGCGATGACGCTGCCCGCCCGTTCGTCGAGGGCCTGGATGGCCTCGCCCAGGCGCGTGGGGACGTCGAGTTTCTGAGGGCACGGCTCCAGGCACTTGCCGCAGAGCCTGCACAGCGCTGCCTTGCCGCCCAGGTGCGCGTAGCGCTGCCGGGCGTGCTCGGTGAGGCCGAAGACGCGCTCGAGGTTGAGTATCTCGAAGTTAGCCGGAATGTCAACGCCGGCGGGGCAGGGCATGCAGTAGCGGCATCCGGTGCAGTAGAGGCCGCACAGCTTCTTGCGCTCCTCGATAGCGGCGCTGATGCGACGGTGGTCCTGTTCGGTGAACTCGCCTGCGCGAGAGACCGTCTCGACGTTCTCCTCAAGCTGCTTCATCGCGTTCATGCCGCTCAGGGCGACATGGACGTTCTTGTTCGAGAGCACGAAGCGGAGCGCCAGATCGGGTGTGCTCTTGACGTCGCCCACCAGGCTGGCAGCACGCTCGTTGGGGTAGCCCAGGCAGCCTCCCCCCACCGGCCCCATCACGATGATGCCCATGCCGCGCCCGGCTGCATACGCGATGGCCTCCTCCAGCTCACGGTAGAGCAGGTTGTACTGCAGGATCACCGTATCGTAGAGGCCGGTGTCAACGAGCTTGACGAGGTGGTCAGGGGGAGCGTGGAAGGAGAAGCCGATGTGACGGATCAGGCCCTGCTCCCTGGCCTTGAGCATCTCCTCGTAGATGCCGCCTGGCCCGCCGAGGTTCTGCTCGAAGATGTCATAATTGATGCCGTGGTGGTTATAGATGTCAATGTGGTCGGCTCGCAGGCGCTCGAGGCTGACCTGGAGGTTTCTCCACCACCCCGCCTTGTCGGCCTTGTTGTAATGCGGGTTCTTGGTGGACAGCACGACCTTGTCGCGCACGTCCTGGAGGGCCTCGCCGAGTACGCGCTGACTGTCGCCGCCGCAGTAGCCGGCGGCAGTGTCGTAGATGTTGATGCCGAGTTCGAAGGCGCGGCGCAGCATCGGGATCGTTGCGTCGCGGTCCACCTCGGTCGGGCTCTTCATGGGCAGGCGCATGCAGCCGAAGCCGAGGCGCGAGACCCTCAGCCCCGTCCTGCCCAGG
>CAYYNS010000146.1:0-3327 GCA_964473085.1 uncultured candidatus Brocadiaceae bacterium | reverse complement strand
GGGCCGTCGAGGCCGCCTGCGATAAGCGCGGCGAGCGTGCCCACCAGGTCGGCCGTGCCCTCGCCCGGTGGCAGGTGCTCGTCAACGGCGCCGTGGTTGTCATGAAGGTGCACCTCGAGGACCGGAGCGGGCAGGGCGCGCACGAAATCGGCCGGCGAGCGGCGGCTGCACCAGCCGCTTGAGAGCGCCATGTGGAGGTGGCCGAGGTCAAGGAGGATGGCGACCTCGCCTGGGGCCTGCGAGATCAGCCTGCCCAGTGCTTCTGGGGTGCCGACGCCAGGCTTGGGCCAGTTCTCGATGGCCGGGCGCATGTTGTAGCGGTGGCTCAGGTCGGCCAGAAACGAGAGCATCTTCACTATCAGGTCCGGCTCGAGCGCGCCCTGGGGGCCGGGGGGCAGGCAGATGGGGTCAAGCGACACGACCAGCGGCCGCAGGCCGGGTACGGCGAGGGCCCTGACGCAGGCCTCGATGCTTTGCTGCACGCGCCTCACGAGGGCGTCGGACCAGTGTGGCTCGCCGGCGAAGTAACAGTCGCTCAGCAGGTGGAGCGTGCGGTCGAGCCCGGCAGCGCCGAGGCTTTGCCGCAGGGCGTCGGCCTGGACGGGTGTCAGGACGTCAAGGCGTCGGGGGTCGTTGACGGGCGCAGCAGCGAAACTCACGCCGTCGAAGCCCGCGCGGGCGATGCGCTTAACGCAGTCTACAAGCGGCGCGGGGTCCAGAAGCCAGATCGGGTAAAAGACGGGCGGCGGGTCCATGCGGCCTCCAGCGGACGAGCAGGGCCACACAGCGCCCGCCGTACGGCGGGCCGCTGTGCGGGGACGATTCTACGTAGTGGGGTCAGAGAGTGTCAAAAGGCTGTAGCAAGGCCTGTCCTTCGCTCGCCTTCTGGTCAGTGCCCGTGGCTGCTTGTCTGCCTGGGGGGTATCTGCTAAGATTGATTTTTGCCTGTCGGCGGGCTGGCGGATCGTCGGGGAGTTCCTGCGGGAGGCGAGGGCGAGATGGCTGCGAAATCGCGCGGCCTGCTTATCCTGGGTCTTGTGGGAGTGGCGGCGCTGGTCGCCATCGTGCTGGTCGTCTCGGCGCTGTGGAGCGGTCTGCCGCAAGGGACAAACACGCCGCCCGCAGGCGGGCAACGCACTGCTACGGCCGGCTGGGCGGTGGTGCCGGCGCCGCCCCTGCTGGTGAAGGCGGAGGACGCCCTGGGGCTTGACGGCAAGATGGCGCTGGAGGAAGGCTTGGACAACGAGCAGGTCACCGGCAGCTCTGGCCAGCGGGCGAAGGTGCGGTTCGTGGGTGTGGAGGATAAAGCCTGCGCCAAGGGGGAGGACCCTGCGGTGCATAAGGCGCGCTTCGAGCTGGTCGTCAAGCAGCCCGGCTCCTACTACCCGTGGGCGAGGGTCTGGTGGAAGGACTCCTGCGGCGACTCGATCGCCGTCCTGATCCAGCATCGGGACGACGAGGAGCCGACCAGGTGGGAGATCACCGACGGCACGCACGGGTGGTGGCACTGGCTGCCGCTGGCCGGCTCCTCTGGCGTGGAGCTTAAGCAGGGCAGCTACGCCGTGATCGTGGGGAACCGGGAGGACGGCGCGCGGCTGAGCCGCATCCTGTTCTCGCTCAAGGACTACGAGACCTACATGCCGTCGGGCCCTGAAGGGTGAGGCCGATGCAGAACGCCTCCGCTTCTCAGCAAGGCGGCGCCCGGCACCGCTACCTGCCGATCCTGAGCTGGGTGCTGGTGGCGCTTGTTGCGATCTGGCTTGTGCGGGCGGTTCTAAGACGGCCCACTACTGAGCATAGAAAGCGCGTGTCGGCCTTCAGCGTAGCCCTGCGACTGATCCCCGCGCGCTTCACAGGCAGGGCGGATGAAGCAGCGCTGTACGAGGCGGCCATGCGGGCCATGGTCTACAGCCTCAATGATCCCCACAGTGCTTACCTCAACCCTTACGAGGTTCGGGAGGCCGACGCGCAGGCCGAGGGAGAGTTCGGCGGGGTGGGCGTGGAGGTCTCGCTGGCAGACGGGGGCGCAATTGTCACCAATGTGCGCGCTGACGGCCCGGCAGCCGCAGCGGGCGTGGTGGCGGGTGACGTGATCGTGGGCGTGGACGGGCGCGATGCCGCCGGCCTGAACTTCCTGGAACTGCTGTCCCGCATCCGTGGTAAGGTCGGCACCACGGTCGAATTGTCCCTTCAGCGTGCGGCTACCGGCATGCGCGAGACGGTCAGGCTGACCCGCGCTCGAATCCTGATGGAGAGCGTTCGGTGGGAGAAGGTTGAGCCGGGCGTTGGCCACATCCGGATCGTCCAATTCGACGCGCACTCGCTGGCCGACACGCGAAAGGCTATCGTGGAACTGCAAGGCGGCGGCTGGATGGAGGCACTCCTGTTGGACCTGCGGGGGAACGCCGGCGGATTGCTCACGGAAGCGGTCGGGGTCTGCGACCTGTTCTTGAGCAGTGGCGTGATCGTGCGCGTCGAGGGGCGCTCGCCGGGCGGGCGCGAGTCCTACCATGCGCACGCCGGCACCGCCGTGCCGGAAGAGGTGCCGATGGCCGTGCTCATTGATGGGCAGAGCGCAAGCGCGGCTGAGGTCGTGGCCGGGGCGCTCAAAGGCAACGGGCGCGCCACCTTGATCGGCTTGCGCACCTTCGGCAAAGGCGCCGTCAACCGCCTTTACGGTCTCCCCGACGGCTCGGGGGTCGTCCTTACCGTTGCCCACTACAGGGCCGGGGACGGCATCGAGGTGAATGGGAAAGGGATTGAGCCTGACATCAAGGTGGGCGAGCTGCCGCCGGTGCCCACAGGCGACGACCGAGAGGAAAAGGAGCGCTGGCTCGCCCTCTACCGAGCGGCCCAGAAGGAGCAGTTCGATCGCGCTGTGGAATTCTTGAAGTCGAAGATACGCTGAGGAGCTTCTTGCCGAAGGGGCCTCCGTGCAAGAGTGCCGAACCAAGATCGTGGCCACGGTCGGCCCGGCGTCAGACGGTCAGCAGACGCTGGCCCGCATGGTCGAGGCGGGCGTGGACGTGTTCAGGCTGAACTTCTCACACGGCATGCGCTCGGAGCACGCGGAACGGATCGGGCGCATCCGGCGCGCTGCCGCGCAGGCTGGTCGGCCCGTGGCGATCATGCAGGACCTCCAGGGCCCGCGCCTGCGCACTAGCCGGCTTTGCAGTCCCGGCGGGGTGGCGCTCGAGGCCGGGCGCTCGATCACCATCGAGCCGGGCGATTTCCCCGGCGATGCCGAGCGCATCGGCACGAACTACGAGGGGCTCTCGCGCGACGCGCGGCCAGGCGACCGCATCCTGCTCAGCGACGGCCTCATCG
>CAYYNS010000145.1:0-5134 GCA_964473085.1 uncultured candidatus Brocadiaceae bacterium | reverse complement strand
GACTTGTCCAGCCGTGCGGCACGGCCAGCAAGCTGGCCGTGGCACACCTCAAATCGGCACTCTTGCAGTTCTTGGCGACTTTGAGCGATCCGTTACTTATCTAAACGTCAATAACTGAACCCCGTCGCGGGAGTGCTCCTGCGGGCTATGCCTGGATGATGACGCCACAGGCCACTACTAGCGAGCTGTCTGCCAGCCGCTTGCGGCTCTAAGCTCTCGGCAACACCATGTCCTTAAGGTCAACGTCGGGATTCTGGTAGCGCTTCCTTCCGGCCGTCTTTTTCCCGACCTGTATCGCCTCCTGCGGACACCACTGAAGGCAGGCGTAGCACTGCTCGCACGCGTGCTTCCAGGTGGGCCTGCTCCCCCGCATCTCGACATTGCCGACGGGACAGACCTGGGCACATGCCGCGCAGCCGTTGCACCTGTCGTCCACCCAGAAGTCCTTGTCTCGTGCGCGGGCGCCCGGAGCGAAGTAGCCCCGGTAAAGAAGCGCCAGCAGCCAGCTAAGCAGGCACAAACTCGCCTCCGGCCGGCGCTTTCTTCCCTGACGCACGAGCTGGGCGATCTCGTTGACCCTCCGCTTCTCTTGCTCGAAGAGCCTGCGCTGGCGCCTCACGGACATCGCGCCGTAGAGTCGGGCGTAGTTGCCCGGCATGCCCACTGCAAAACCGGCGGCCAGCGAACATCCATGGGCACGCAGCAGGGCCGCGGCCTGCTTCAACGCCCCGCCCGGCATCCCCCCGCAGGTCGCCACTGCGAAGACGTATCCGCGGGCATCCAGCGCCCTGAGGAACTCGGCCACTATCAGCGGCAGCCCGCCGAAATAGACGGGAAAGACAATGCCCGTACGATCGGCAGCCTGGGCGGTCCCTCGCTGCGTGGCCCTCGGGATCGGCACAAGCTCGGCATCCCCCAGCTCTTCGGCAAGGTCGCGGGCCACCTTCAGCGAGTTACCCGTGCCCGAGAAATAGAATAACCTCGTCTTCACACCTGTCCACCGGGACTGTCTTCGATCAGAGCCCTGTGTTAGGCCGGAGGCGAGAAGAGCTTGCGGCGTTCGTCCAGGATATAGACCCAGTCGGTCCAGCTTTGGTCTTCGGGCAGCGCGGCCACTGCGTCCAGGCTGCTGCGCATGGTTGCGCTCACCTGGTCGCAGAAGTGAATCAGCAGCGCCTCGGGCGTTTGTGGCAGCACGGGCGAGCCCCATTCGCGCGTGCCATGATGGCTCAGGATGATGTGCAGAAGCAGTTCTTTGGCCCGCGCAGCCTTCTCCGGCTCCTGCCCCACGACGTCTTTTGTCACCACGCGATCCCACACGTTGCTGACCATTGATGCGGTGATGAAGATGTGATCGAGCAGGTTGCCGGCATCCGTGTGCTGGCTCACCCCGCTTGCCAGGGTGTAGGTCTTGATCTTTCCGACGTCGTGGAGGGCGGCGCCGCACATCAGCAGCTCGCGGTCAAGCTGCCCGTCGTAGAGCTCGTAGAGCTTGCTGGCCGCGTTCCAGACTTCCAGCGTGTGCTCGATCAGCCCGCCCATGTAGTTGTGGTGATGGAAGCTGGCGGCGGGACTGGTCTTGAAGTCACGGGCAAAGGAGCTGTTGGCGTGGAACTCCAGCATGAGGCGCTTGAAATAGGGATTGCGGAACTCGTCGCGGCCCCAGTCAAACATGATCTCGAATGCCTCCTCAGTGTTGATCTCCGTGCAGCGGACGTACTGAGAGACGTCGAACTCGCCGGGCGACAGGACGCGATATCGCTGGATGTTGAGCTGGATCCTGCCCATATACTGGTCCACCCGTGCCAGGGCCTCAATGCCCTGCCCCGCCTCCAGGGGCGGGCCGATGTTATCGGCCCAAACCTTGGCGTCCACCGGCTGGCCACCCTGGCAATTGAGCGAGAGGCTGTAATAGTCCTGGCCGCGCTTGTCAACGCCGACCTTCGCCTCTGCTACCAGGAAGGTGCTCGTGAGGAGCTCTCCGACCTCGAGTGCATGCGGATCCATTTCGGCCCCCATCAGAGTGTAACCCGGGTTCGGCCGGTGCCCAGTGACCGACCTGGGCGACATTACACGAGCAGTCGGCGCCTGTCAAGTTGCTGGCAGCCCGTTGAGAAACTGGGCTGATAGCTTTTCGATGGCGCCTGATCCAGGCCTCGGCCCGGCCCGTTGCTGGACGTAAGGCCGTGGCTGCTAAGCACTTACTACCGCACCCGACACGGATGCACCAGGGCCTCTATTGCGGCGCGCCAGCCCTGACAACTACCATGAATCCATCAGCCGCAGGCTGCGTCAGCGCAGCGGCTTGTGCTGCGCAAGTGGCGGCACCGGCAGACACAGCCCGCGGCAGGGTTGCCAGCTCCCGGACCGTCGCACAGCACGACAATGAATCCGCACGTAGAACAGTTCCTGCATCGGCTATGCGTGGAGAGGCACTACTCTGACCACACCCTTCGCGCATACGGCGGCGACCTGGCAAGCTTCGAGGAGTTCCTGAAGGGGCGCGCAAAGGGCGTGGCGGAGGCCACGCTCAGGGACCTGCGGGCGTTCCTGGCATCGCTGCGCGTCGGGGGCCTGTCGCGAAGCAGCGTTGCCCGCAGGATATCGGCGGTGAGGTCGCTCTACAGGTTCCTGTTCAGGGAAGGGGTTGTCAGTGGCAATCCGGCTGCCGCCCTCAGAGCGCCGCGCAGGGAGCAGAGGCTGCCTCGTTTCCTGACGGAGAGCGAGGTCGAGCGGCTCCTCTCTGCCCCCGACGCCTCGCACTGGGTCGGCGCGCGCGACAGGGCGATCCTGGAGGTGCTTTACGGCGGCGGCCTGCGCGTGAGCGAACTCGTCGCGCTGAACCAGGACGATGTGGATGCTCGCAGCGGGCTGGCGCGCGTGCGGGGCAAGGGCAACAGGGAGCGCCTTGCTCCACTGGGTAGCTGCGCGGCGCAGGCAATCCGCCACTACCTGAGCCTGCTGTGCAACGTGGACCTGCCCCGCCGAGCGTCAGAGGCGCTGTTCATCAATGCCGTGGACGGCCGCCGTCTGACGGCCCGCAGCGTGCGGCGCATCCTGCACAAACGGCTGCTGGAAGCCGGGCTCGACCCCGACCAGAGCCCCCACGCGCTGCGGCACAGCTTTGCCACGCACCTGCTTCAGAGGGGCGCCGACCTGAGGTCGGTGCAGGAGCTGCTCGGTCACCAGCACCTGAGCACCACGCAGATCTATACCCACCTGACGACGGGGAACCTGAAGGAGACCTACAGCCGGGCCCACCCGCGCGCCTAGCCGAACCGCGAAATGAAGTCGCTCGCCGGCGGACGGCTCAAAAGGCCTGCTCCCCGATCACCACCAGGTGGATGTCTTTTTGTCCCGCGCCCTCTTCCGTGATGGCGAGGGCTGCCTGGACATTCATGACCTCTTCCTTGTGGAGCACTCTTTCGAGCTCATCCCACGGGGACCCGCTGTTGGCTTCTCTGCCCGTCCACTTGACGTGGATGACTTTGAGCATGGAATGCGGCATCGCACCCCCTCCCCCAAGAAGGCAGCACCAAAGACATGTTACTCACGCGGTGGGAAAAAGGCAAGCACCGCACGCCGCGGATGTCCACAAGCGAACGATGATGGTCAGGGAAACTACTGAAGCGCCCTTGCCGGGCGCACCAGCTACTTCTGCTGCGGGTAGAGGATCACGCGGTCGTGCACGATGAGCGCGATGTCACTGAGGCCGTCACCCGTCAGGTCTCCCATGACCAACTCGCGCGGCTCTTGTCGCGGCGGGGCGGGACCTGGCATTCGCGGTGAGAAAGGCCGCGCTTCAAACACCCTGAACCGCATGCGGCTCACCCAGCCTCCCTGCCCGTCCCCTGCAAGTATCTCGATGTGGCCCTTGCCTGCGTCGCGCAGGACAAGCTCGCTCTTGCGGTCCCCGTTCAGGTCGCCCACCGCGACCTGCGCGTAGTAGAGGTCCTCTTCCGCCGTTTCGATGCTCGCCGCCTCTATCAGCTCGGGGGCCAGCCCGGAGCGGGCGATCACGCCGAGCTTCTCGCGCGCCGCGATGACAATCTCCAGCGAACCATCCCCCGCCAGGTCAAGGAGTTGAAGCCCCACGACCGAGAACGGACCGATTTCGAGTTGCCGTGCCACCTCGAAGACGCCGCTATCGTCCCGCTTCAAGATGGACAGGAGTTCCGCCTTTGCGTCCACCAGCAGGATCTCGGCCGCTCCGTCCCCATCCAGGTCGGCGACATTGACGGCCTGGAAGGCGGCGCTGGCCCGCCTGCTGCTGAACTGATCCTTGATCACAAGATTACCTGCCTGGTATGCCATCATGCGGACCATGCCTTCCTGGCACAGGACAATCAGCGGCGCCTCCCCCTTCTGGAGCGCGGCGCTCGTGACGGCGGAGGCCGTCAGCTTGCCCAGGAGGTGTTTTCGGAACTCGGGCGCGCCCGAGACGTTCTCGAACTTGCCCTCGGCATTCTGCACAAGCAGCACAGCCGTCTCATAGGCCCGCAGCGCGAGCAGGTCCGTCCTGCCGTCGCCGTTCACGTCCAGGCTCACCAGCCGCTCGGGTGCGGCATCGAGGCCGGGAGCTTCCTGGCGGGAGGTCACGTGCCAGCCTCCCTCTGCCGGCTCAATGAGGGCGAGCTCAAACCTTTGCTGCTTCTTCTCGCCGCTCCCCTTCAGGCCCAGCAGGCAGATCACCCCTTCGGGCGCCTGCTCTGCGCGCGGGCGCAGCGCAATGCACTGCGGACTGCCCGCAACGTCCAGAGGCTGGGGATAGGTCATGCGGCCCGTCGCCGCGTCGTAATGGCTGACGCCGAGGAGTTCTTCTTTCCTGCTCAGCAGAAAAGCGACCGTGCGCGGCGGCCCGCCGCACGACACGGCGAGCGCGCCGCAGGTCTCCTGGAACGACGGAAAGCTCTCCGGCGGCAGCATCCCTTTCCCCTTCTCGCACCGGATCAGCGTCATGCGGGCGGAGGCCGGGTCGGTCACCAGGAGGTCGGCAAGGCCGTTGCCGTCGAAGTCGCCCACCGCGTAGTCGCGCAACTCAGGCTTGGCGTCGTGCGCGAGGGGGACCAGTTGCACAGAGGCGAACTCAAGCGGATCCTCACCCTTCACCTCACGCAGGTGCCAGCGGTAGACC
>CAYYNS010000144.1:0-5200 GCA_964473085.1 uncultured candidatus Brocadiaceae bacterium | reverse complement strand
TTCAGGATGAGCTCGCCCGCCTGCCTTACCAGCTCGGGATCGAGCGCCTCCAGGCGTCGTGCTGCCTCACGTGCTTTGGCCTCTATCTCCTGCAGGCGGGCAGCCGTTTGCTCCCGTAGCTGCGTTTTGAGGGCTGAGAGCCTCTCGTCAAAGGCCTTCTGGTGGGCAACTCGAAGGGCCTTCAGGTCTTCGCCGATGCGGCCGTCCAGTTCCTTGCACCGCTGCCTTGTTTCGGCCAGGATCCGGTCGGCTTCTGCCTCGATACGGCCGATCTGCTCGACGATGTTCTCGCTCATGATAGCATTACGCGCAATCGCAACGCGGGGAACTGACCCGGTGGCAAGAGCTCATCCTCACTATTGTGGCTTTTGCCCCCAGCCATGTCAACCTGCCTGGGAGTGGCGCGCGGAAGGCTGGTGCGGCATCTCCGGCTTGACTTCGGCCTCGCGGGCGTTACAATGCCTCCCGTGACGGGCCCGGATAGGGCGCCCGCCAGAGCGTAAGCAGGCTAGCGGCGCAGGCAGGGTCATGAAGCAGCAGGAATCAGCCACCCAGTTCTCTGACCTCTACGGTCGGCTCCTCCAGCAGTTTGCTGCCCAGGTGGAGGAGCGAGGGGCATCCTATGGCCGGGCGAACCAGAACGTCCGCGAGGAACTGGTGCGCTGTCTGTGGTTTGGCAGTCACTTTAGGCCCGAGCAGCTTGCAACCGACGACGGGCGTCGCCTGGAGGTGATCTCCCCGGGCTGGTGGAACGTGGAAGGCGGGCCTGACTTCATCCGCGCCGAGTTGCTCCTGGAAGGGTCGGGCCGGCTCGTCGGCGATGTGGAAGTCCACACGAACGCTTCCGCATGGTATGCCCACGGGCACGACCGCCAGCCGGAGTACGACGACGTCGTGCTGCACGTGGTGATGTGGAACGACTCGGAGGGCAGGCAGATACTGCGCCACTGCGGCGAGCCGGTCCCCCAACTGACGCTCAGCCGTTTTGTGGAGGAAGAGATCGGTGAGCTCGTCGAGATCGTGGATCTGGAAGGCGGACCGCCGGAGCCGTCCGGGACGTCAGTGCCTGTGCGCTATTGCGGTCAATCTGTGGCTGAGGGCAGGCTCTCGCTGGAATGGCTGGGCCGCCTGCTTGACATCGCTGGCGACTGGAGGCTGCTGGACAAGGCGGAGCGGCTCCATCGTCTACAGCAGAAGCTTCCGCTCGAACAGATCCTTTACGAGTCCGTCGCGGAGGCGCTCGGCTACAAGAATAACCGCATGCCCTTCCTTCAGCTTACGGACCTGTTGCCGGTCAGGACGCTGAGGGAGACGGTTCCTGCTGACGCGCCGCCGTCGGAGAGACAGGAGGTCCTTGAGGCGGCACTCTACGGCGCGGCGGGGTTCCTGGATGAGGCTACCGGACCGCCGGCCGACGGCGAGACGGCCTCCTACCTGGAGCGCTTGCGTGCCCGCTGGGAGGAGTTGCCGACGGCGCTGCGGGAAAGGCGGATGTCGCCAGCACACTGGAGCTTCAGCGGCACGCGTCCGGTGAACTATCCCACACGCCGCATCGCCGCATTGGCCTGTCTTTATGCCCAGCACTTGCCCGGAGGGCTTTTCGGCCACATGATGCGCGTCCTTCGCACAGCGCACGCCAAGGAGGGGCGCCGGCTCGACACGGCCCTGCGGGACGCCCTGGTTGGCGTTCTCACCGAACTCCAGCACCCCTACTGGTCGTACCGCTACACGTTCGGGGGGACCAGACTGAGCCGGCCCTACAGTCTGATCGGCCAGGAACGGGCGCTGAGCATTCTGGTGGACGTGATCATCCCCCTGACGGTTGCAAACGCGGAGGCTGGTGAGGACTCGGCGCTGACAGCCCGCCTGCACCGGCTCTGGAGCGGGCTGCCCGGACGGGCGCCGAACACCGTGCTGCGGCGCATGCGCCAGACGATCTTCGGGCAGAGCCGCGGCGGGCAGCAGGTCGTGAGCTCCGCCCGCCGCCAGCAGGGCCTGCACCAGCTCTATAAGGACTTCTGCAACACGCCCGGCGGCTGTCCTTCCTGCATCCTGTATCTGGCGCACCGTGCCGGTGAGGAACTGACGGAGGGGTGAAGCAACAGTGGCAGGCAAAGGACGCCTGTCAGATGGCCGGGCCTCCCCGCTTCCCTGGGTCATAGTCGCCGCTCTCGCTGTGATCTACCTGGCAGGGTGGCTCCTGGGTTTGGGCACGGCCCGTCCCGAGCGCATGCCCGTTGCGGAGCCATTTCTGTTTGCCCTGACGCTGCTTAGTCAGCTCGTCTGGCCGGTCCTGGTCAGTTGCTTCATCTTCCTGTCGGCGGCGGCAGGGGGGGCGCTGCTGCTGGAGCTCCTGCTGCTGGAGCCGCCGCGTCCGGGGGCGGCGCTGCTGTGCGCAGCGGCGATCGGGCTTGCAGCGCCGGCCTACGCGATGTTTGTGCTCGGATCAGTTGGGGTGCTGGGGGGCGGGGTTTTCTGGGCGCTCGGCTTTGCCATGCTCGCCGCCGGAGCCGGATCGCTCTGGAGGCTTGCCGTGGCCACGGTCCGGCAGGCCCGGCAATGGGCTGAGTCCTGGGGCGCTTTTGAGTGGACCCTGGTGGCGGCCGCTGCGGCGCTGCTTGTCGTCGGATTGTTATGCACGAGCACGCCCGTGCTGGACTACGATGCGCTGGAGTATCACCTGGGCGGGCCACGCGACCATCTGGCTGCTGGGAGGGTGGGTTTCCTTCCCCACAACATCTATGCAAACTTCCCCGCGCACGTGGAGACGCTCACGCTGCTGGGCATCGTGCTGGGGGGCAGCAAGAGCGCCGGCATGGCGGTGGCCATCGTCAACCAACTGTTGTTCGGCGTGCTCGCCGCATCTGCCGTGGCGGCCATAGGTGGCCGGTTCGTGCGCAGGGGGGCGGCGCTGCCCGCAGCGGTTTTCTTCCTGAGCTGTCCGTTGTTTGTGATGGCCCTGGTTGGCGCGCTCATTGACCTGGCCCGCTGCCTTTATACGGCCGTGGCGCTGCTGGTAGTGCTGGAATGGACCTACGGCGACGAGGTTCCGGCCAGGGGCGCGTGGCTTGCCATCGGAGGCCTCTGCTGCGGCCTGGCGGTGGCCGTGAAATACACCGAGCTGATCATGCTTTGTGTGCCTCTCGGCGCGGCCGTGCTGGCGGTGTCCTTGCGGCGTTACTCGAGCTGGCCCAGGAGGCTTGCGGGGCCAGCGCTGCTGGCCGGCTGTGCAGTGCTTGCCGTGATTCCCTGGCTTGCCAGGAACTTCGTCGCCACGGGCAACCCTGTGTTCCCTCTCCTTTACGGCATCTTTGGCGCCCGGGGCTGGTCGCCGGAGCAGGCCGCCAAGTTCGCCGCTGCCCACAGCACGCCGCCGGTCTGGCCGCCAGGCCCGGTCCTGACGGACGTCTGGCGGTTCCTCACCGGGTACGTCAGCGAGATGTCGCAGGGCTTCACGGGCCCGCTGGCGGTGCTTTTCGTGCCGCTGCTGCTGGTGCTGCTGTGGCCGCAGTGGAGAAGGGGCAGGGACTTCGCCGCGCCGCGCGCCGGGCCGCTGCTGTTCCTGGCCGGCTACTGGGCGGCGGCGACGCTGCTGTGGGCTGTGAGCACGCACAGGATCGCCCGCTTTCTGAGCCCCACGTTGGTCCCGCTCAGTGTCCTGTCGGCAGCAGGATTCTGCCTGGGCGCGCAGTGGAGGCCCCCAAGGCTGCTCTGTCGCTCAGCAGCCGTCCTGCTGCTCGCCTTCAGCCTTTACTACCAGGCCGCCGTGGCCAATTATGCTGGGGGCGTAAGCGCCACGCTGGGATCGGGGGGGCTGGCGCAGATAGCCCGCCTGCGCGGGCCTGAAAGGCTCCAGCCGTTCGCGGAGGCAGTCGAATGGGTAAACGACCGGGTGAACGTCCCGCCCGGTAGCCTGGTAATGCTGGTGGGCGAGGCGCGGGTGTTCTATTTTGACCCGCCGCTGCTTTACAGCGCGGTATTCAACGACCATCCGATCGAGCCGTTCCTGCGGCTTGCGCTCACCGACCCTGCCCGGGCCGCTGGGGAGCTGCGCGCCTCGGGCGCCACGCACGTGCTGGTGAACTGGGCCGAGGTGGCAAGGCTCAGGAACTACCGCTACACCTACCAGGGCCGCCAGAGGCCCGGCTACCTGCCAGACCTGGACCTGGAAAGCCGTCAGCCCCTGCTCGGACTGCTCCGTGCTGCCGGGCGAAGGGTCTGGGCTACTGGCGCCCTGCGGCCCGGCACCCCGTCCGTCGAGCCCGTGCCTGTCATCGAAATCTATGACCTGCGGCCTGGGGTCTCCCCGTCGCCCACAGGGCCGTAGCCCCTGTAGCGGCGAGCGGCCCGCCGTCGGGGGACATTGCTGCCAGCTACGGCTCCGGCTCAACGGGATAGGATGGGCCCAGCTCGCCAGCGACGACGCGCCGGTAAACGGCAAGGGTCTTCTCGGTGAGGGCATCCACATTGAAGTGTCGCACGGCCCTGTGCTGCGCCCGCTCCCCCATCTGGCGAGTCCCTTGCGGGTCGCAGGCCATCCTCACGATGCCCGCCGCAAGGGCCTGGGGGTCCTTGATCGGCACGACGATGCCCGTTTCGCCGTCAAGCACTGCCTCTCGCACCCCCGCAGCATCGGTGGCGACGATCGGGCGGCCGCTCGCCATGACGTCCAGGAGCGTGCTACAGATGCCTTCCTGCGAGCTGCTGAGCGCGAAGGCGTCGAACATGCGGATGAGCTGCGGTATGTCGTCACGAAAGCCCGTCAGCACGAGCCTGTCCGACAGGGCGAGCTCGCGCGCCCGCCGCACGATCTGGTCCCGCAGCGGCCCGCTGCCGACGATCACGACCCACAGGTTGGGGATCTGCCTTCGGGCAATGGCGGCAGGCTCAAGCAGGTTGTTGTGATCATTGTGGGCCACCAGGTAGGCGATATTGCCTACCACGTAGGCATCCTGGGGTATGCCCAGGGCGAGCCGGAGGGCGGGGTCGGGGCGTGCACGCAGGAACCTGTCCGGGTCGGTCACGCTGCGCACCGGGAATACGCGCCAGGGCGCCACGCCGGCCTCGAGCAGGATCGCCTTGATGCGGTTGCTGATGGCGATGAAAGCGTCCACGCCGACGCGGTATTTCACTTGCGCCAGGCCCAGCGCCCCCCTGCCGGGCCGGAACTCGCTGCGCCGGTGGACGACCAGCCGTGTGC
>CAYYNS010000143.1:570-5214 GCA_964473085.1 uncultured candidatus Brocadiaceae bacterium | reverse complement strand
TGGACGCAGCGTGCCGCCATCCTTATGAGGCGCGCCCTTCCATGGAGGCATGCGGAATAGATGTGTTTCAGACGGCCCGCAGCGCAGGTTTTCCCCTCCGCGTGGTCACCTCGCACCAAGACATCCCCAACTTCTACTCGCTGCTCTTGGTTGAATGAGAGGCGCAGGCGGCGCGCTTTCGAGCGCTTGTTCGCCGGGTTCGACAACCGATCGTCCGGCAGCAGCCCACTTAGAACAGGCGGGGCTTCTCGGCCGGTTCGTCGGGGCGTCGTTCGAGGAACTGGCGCACGTAGGGATGGCTGCTTTCCACGAGCTGCCTCGGCGTGCCAATCTCGACAAGAGAGCCATCACGCATGATGGCAATGCGGTCCGCGATGCGCATGCCGCCGCTCAACTCGGAGGGCAGCATGTTCTCCACGCCCCGCAGCTCCACCTGGTCGAGCTTCATCTTGACCACGATCTCGATGACAGGATCGGCGAGGCGGGTGTGCCCGCGCAGCGCGGACGCATTGACGGCAACCCGAGAGGCATGTACACTGCCGCCCGAAGGCATGATCGGGCGGGCATCAGGAGAACGGCCCGACTTGATGTTTCAGCGCGGCCGTGGCAAGCTCATAAGAACGCGTGGCTCGTCGAGTTGCGGGAGTGCCACCGTTGAATGATCTGACCAGGAACCGGGCCGCAAAGGCCGTGGCTTGGGTCGGCGCCCAGACGCTGAGGCCCGTCTTGGAGGCGGGCCGGATGACGTTGTTCTTGCTTCAGACGCTCGTGATGCTGCTTTGGCCGCCGATCAAGTTCGGCCGGGTCGTGAGCCGCACACAGTTCATCGGGTTCCAGTCCATCCTCGTCGTCGCGCTCACCGGCGCCTTCACGGGCATGGTGCTGGCGTACCAGCTTTTCAGCGCGCTGAGCGACTATGGCTCGCTTGCCGAGCTGGGGCCGCTCGTGGCGCTCTCACTGCTGCGGGAGATGGGCCCCGTCGTCTGCGCCTTGATGGTGACGGCGCGCGCCGCGTCGGCCATCACTGCCGAGATCGGCATCATGCGCATCCGTGAGGAGATCGATGCGCTCGAGATGATGGGCCTGAACCCCTTCCGGTACCTCGTCACGCCCGTCGTGCTGGCCGCGCTCATCTGCCTTCCGCTCCTGACGGCGCTGTTTTCCGTGATCGGCATTGCCGGCGGGTACCTGGTGAGCGTCAAGCTGCTGGGCCTCAGCGGCGGCACGTACATGGGCCAGATCATCGATGCGGTTGACATGGACGACGTGATGCAATCGGTGTACAAGGCGATTTGCTTTGGGGGCATCATCGCGTGGGTATCGTGCTACAAAGGGTACACCACCGAGTACGGGGCCGCGGGCGTCAGCCGCGCCACGACCACCAGCGTGGTGCTCTGCTCGGTGCTGATCCTGGTGTCCGACTACTTCCTCACCTCGGTGATGTTCTAATGGCGACCATCATGTCCGCTGAGGATGTGCACAAGACGCTGCTCGGCCAGCCGGTGCTGCAGGGCGCGTCCATCGAGATCGAGGAGGGCGACAGGATCGCCTTCATCGGCCCGAGCGGGGCCGGCAAGACGGTCCTAATGAAGCACTTCGTCGGCCTCATGCACGCAGATAAGGGCCGTGTGACCGTGAAGGGCGAGGACATGAACAAGCTGCGTGGCCGCAAGCTCGAGGCGCTGCGGAGCCGGTTCGGCTTCCTGTTCCAGGGCGGCGCGCTCTTCCAGTCGCTCTCAGTGTACGACAACGTGGCCTTCCCGCTGCGCGAGAAGACGAAGCTGAAGGAATCGCAGATCCGGGAGCGCGTGATGTCCACGCTCGCACGGCTCGGGCTGACTGGCGCAGAGAGGAAGTACCCGGCGGAGCTCAGCGGCGGCATGGCCAAGCGCGTGGCGCTGGCGCGCGCGCTGGTGCGCTCGCCCGAGATCCTGCTCTTCGACGAGCCGACCACCGGCCTCGACCCGATCATCGTGCAGTCTATCCACGACCTGATCCGGTCCGTCTGCGACGAGCTCGGGCTGACGGTCGTGATCGTGACGCACGAGGTGCCGAACATCTTCGCAATAGTCAACCGCGTGGCCATGATAGATTCGGGCCGGGTGCGCGCCGTCGCGACGCCGCAGGAGCTCTGGGAGAGCGACGATCCGGAGGTGCGCAGGTTCCTGTGGAGCAGCGTGCCGCCGGAACGCTACCGCCTGCCGGACCACGAGATTTCACCGATGGCTGGAGGGGAATCGTGATGAAGAAATTCTACATCGAACTGACGGCGGGCCTATTCATGCTGGTGGGCGTGGCATGCCTCGCCTACCTGTCCGTCCACCTGGGCGGCCTGCAACTGGGTGGCCCAAACACGTATGAAGTAAGCGCAACGTTCAGCGACATCGGCGGCCTGCGCAAAGGAGCCGAGGTCGTCATCGCCGGCGTTGGCATCGGCAGGGTGAAAATGGTCCGCTTCGACAAGGACAAGTACGCCGGCGAGGTGACGATGGCCATCTCGGAGAACGTGAAGCTGCCGAAGGGCTCCATCGCCTCCATCAAGACGCGCGGCCTCATCGGCGAGCAATACGTCGCCATCAGCCCGGGCGGTGAGCCGGAGGACATTGAGCCGGGCGGACGCATCCTCCATACGCAGGCTGCCATCGACCTGTTTGGGCTTGCCACCAAATACGGCTTCGGCGACGTCGGCCGCGATGAGGAGGGCGGCAAGAAGAAAGAGAGCCAGAACGACGAGGACAAACTCTAGGGGGGCCGAAAGGAGCCCCACCATGCCCATGAACAACGGATTCCTGACCGCCGCGATCTGCGCGGCCCTTCTCGCCGTCGGCGCCGGGGCCTTCGCGCAGGAGGAGGACAAGCCTGAGCAGGCGACGCCGTTGCAGATTGTGAAGGTGAACTCGGAGGAGGTCCTTGCCATCCTGCGCAGTGAGGAGCTCGCGGGCGACGAGAACAAGGCCGAGCGCCGCCGCCAGTTCAATGAGACGGTCACCGACAAGTTCGACTGGCCGGCCATCGCCCAGCACGGCCTCGGCGTGCACTGGCGCAACATCACCGATCAGCAGCGCGAGGAATTCACCCCCCTCTTCCGGCGGCTGCTCCTGCAGGTCTACTTCCGCCGGCTAAACCTGCACGCCGTCGACGCCAAGGTGACCTACGTGAAGGAGGAGGTTGAGGACGACCGCGCCACCGTCTACACCGTCGCGGAGAAGAACGGCGTCGAGACGCCCATTGACTACCTCATGCGCGGGCAGGAGCTGAAAGAGGGCGAAGAGGGCCTCCCTTGGCTCATCTACGACGTGAAGGTGGAGGGCGTGAGCCTGCTGCTCAACTACCGCGAGCAGTTTAACGAGATCGTCGTCAGCAGCGGGTTCGACCAGCTGATGTCGCGGCTCAAGAAGAAGGTGGAGAAGGGCGACGGGGAATAGGCGCGGCCGGACCGCGCATCGCGAATGCCGGGATTGGGAATCGGAGGCCTGACGTGAAACTGGCGTGCATCGGGGTGCTTGCGGTGGCCCTGCTGGCCGGCGCGGGATGCGCCAATCTGACGACGGAGGACGGCCGGCCGCGTATCGGCGACCCGATCCGGGGATTCAACGAGGCGATGTTCACCGTCAACGACAAGCTGCACCTCTGGGTGGTCGAGCCGGTCGGCACCGGATGGGCGTCCGTGATTCCCAAGAATGCCCGCCTGAGAGTAAGGGACTTCTTCAACAACCTCGACATGCCCCGCCGGATGCTGAACGCCTTCCTGCAGGGCGACTTACGCGGCGGCGGCGTGGAGCTGGCGCGCTTCGGCATCAACACGACGGTCGGCGTACTCGGCCTATGGGACTTCGCGACCCGCTGGGACTTCCTCCAGCGCGACGAGGACTTCGGGCAGACCTTCGCGGTATGGGGGTCGGGACCGGGGCCCTACCTGGTCATCCCGCTCGTCGGGCCGTCATCGGTCCGCGACGGGCTGGGCAAGGTACTGGACATGGCCTGCACCATCTCCGTCGTGATCCCCGGCGCCGGCGTATTAGACCGCGTCAATCACGTGTCGCTGCACCTCGGCGAGTACGAGGCCTTCAAAGACGACGCCCTCGACCCGTACGTCGCCATGCGCAACGCTTGGTTCCAGAACCGGCTGCACCTGATCCGCAACGAAGCCGCCGATCGCGGAGACATGCCGCCGGTGCCGTAGCCCCGCGTCCGGGTCACCCCGGACGCTCGGTTACGGAAAAGCCCTCCGGGCGCGGCCCGTCACTCCAAGGGGACCGACCAGTACGCCTCGTCCAGGAAATGCTTCCAGGACAGGTACTTCTTGCGCCGTAGCTTCAGCCTGATCTCAGGGTTGTGCTTGGGCTCGAAGGGGGGGCGGACCAGGTGCATGCCGGCCTGCTTCGGCGTGCGGCCTCCCTTGCGCTTGTTGCAGGCGGCACACGCACACACTACGTTTGACCAGCACGTGGTTCCCCCTATAGACAGGGGGATGACGTGGTCAATGCTCAACTCGCTCGACGGGAACCTGCGTCCGCAGAACTGACAGCGGCCCTCGTCGCGCGCGAAGATGTTGCGCCGGTTCAGCGGCACCCCGCGCCTCGGGTAGCGATCGTAAAACAGAAGGCGAATGATGCGGGGCGCCTCGATCTCGCGGCTTACGGT
>CAYYNS010000143.1:0-560 GCA_964473085.1 uncultured candidatus Brocadiaceae bacterium | reverse complement strand
CTGCATGCTCGTCCGCCAACCCGTGCTTGCGCTTGAACGCGCTGATCTCCTGCCAGCTTTCGAACCCGTGGAAGTCATACCGGCCGTCCGTCACGTCCACCACTTCGGCCACGTCCTTGCAAAGCAGGCAGAACGCCCTCCGGACCGTGGTCAAATCCACGGCAATCAACGACGAGTTCAGCACCAGCACGCTTGAATCGAGAACGGGGTGATACATCTGCTCCGGCCACCCAAAGTGCGCTTAGAACCAGTTACAAAATACGCAAACCGCAGCGATTTGGCAAGTGATTTTCACGGCCAGAGTGCCCCCCTCCACGCGGTCACCAACCGCGCTTTATGGCCTCGCAACCGGCTCCTTTTGACTTTTCCCCCACGCCCCGTTACCATGGGTGCGCTGGTACCGGACACGGCTTGCCGGGGCATTCGGGCGATGCAGAACCTGCTGAAAGAGCTCCATTTTGAAAACGGCCTCATCCCCGTCGTGATCGTTGATGCACAGGCCCGGCAGGTGCTGAGCCTCTGCTACATGAATGAGGAGGCCCTGCGGCAAACCATCCTTA
>CAYYNS010000142.1:0-5219 GCA_964473085.1 uncultured candidatus Brocadiaceae bacterium | reverse complement strand
AATGAAGACCGTCTGCTCGGGCCAGAAGCGCCAGATCAGATAGCCGCCCCATTCGTAGACGTTGTAGAGTCGGCCTTTTAGCGGCGCGCTCTGCAGGTAGTTGCATGCTCGCACCGGCAGTTTCTCCTCTGACACCCCCAGGCCAAAGCCGGGCCCAGAGACGTGCTGGAACGTCAGCACGATGCCCAGTGCGTAGAACGCCCAGCCATAAATCTGATCCTTGAGGCGCCGATGCTTTCTTGCCGGCGCGGTTGTCGCGGGTGGCTCCCGCCAGAGCGCCAGGTGGTACCCCAGCACGGGAGGCACGAGCAGAACGAACGACTCCAGGTTCCGTACCGATCGGATCGCCATTGCTCCGAAGCCGGCCATCAGCAGGCTGTCCGCGCACAGTTGCCCGAGGCGGTCGCGCAGATTTCCCTCCTGTCGGCTCAGCCAGAACGATCGAGCCAGCGCCAGTGCCGTGATGGCCAGCAGCGCCCAGAATACCGCGTAGTCCATGGTGAGGGGCATCGGTTGCCACTCGGCGATCTCCCTGACCATCTTCACTTGTGTGAACAGGTTGAGCGTGTAGAGGAGCACCCCGGGGCCGTACGGCGTCAGGAGGCTCGCGGCGAGGCAGAGCAGGGCAGTCAACAGCAACGCCCGCAGACGGGCCCCTTCCTTGCCGGCGACAACGGCTCTGACGTAAAGGCCCCTGTCCTTCCGCACGCCGATCCGGACCATCTCCGCCACTGCATAGGCGCCTATCGCAAGCAGGCCGACGATGAACCCTGCGTGCAGGTTAGCCCACAGGACAGTCAGCGCGGGCAGGACGATCAGGCGCCCGCCCCCGCCCCACAGGTGCCACCGTTCGCACGCGGGCGTGCCTGCGCACCCGTCCTCCGGGGCGGGTCGCTCGAAAGCGCGCTGGAGCACGAGGTAGAAACACATCAGCAGCACGAACGAAAAGAGGAACGGCCGCGTGAGGGCGCGCGTGCGCAGTTGATAAGCGGCCGCCAGCACTATGACGGCGGCCATGCACGGTTCCACGGCGCGCCTTCTTGCCGCCCACCACGACAAGAGCAAGCTGGACGTTATCAGGACTGCCTGCAGCAGGATGAGCCCCACAAAGCCGCCGCCCTCATATACGACGTAGAGGATCACGCCCGCAAGCCAGGAGTGATAGACCCAGGGTCTGCCCGCCGCTGTGTAGGAGAATGGGTCCGAGCGCGGCACGGCACCCGTGCGGACTATGTTTTCGCCGGCCTTGAGGTGCCACCACAGGTCATAGGAGGTCAGACGCCCCACGAACAGGATGAACGCTAGCAGGGCCAGGGTCCCGAGGACCACCCGGCGGTCTTCCAGGCGTCCAATGATCGCAGGCCCCTTCACGGTCCAGCTCCCGCGCTCCTGGTGTCCGGCCGCCCGCCAGCGGGGGTTACCGCCGCCGGCCGTACGGCGGGCAGCCGCGCCTGCCGGCCCGAATCAAAGCCGCGCAACACGAGTTCCTGGTTTCCAAACTCCAGTATTATCGCTCCCTCGCGGGCTGTCCTCCATACGGGCACGTTCAGTTCCTCCAGCATCTGCTGAGTGCGCTCGTCGAGATCACCCCGACAGCTTGCCACTGCCAGCCTGGGCCGCACGGCCTGCGTAAGCTCACGCAAACCGTCTGCCCATATGCCGTGATGCGGCAGCACCAGCACGTCTGCCGCCAGCCTGTCACCATGCTCAGCAGCAAGCCGCTTCAAAGCCTCCTGCCGCACGTCACCTGTCAGGACGACCTTCCAGCCGCGGAACGCGCACATGAGGACGAGCGAGCGATCGTTCTCCGTGATCGTCGGCCCGACCACGAAGCGGTCGTCCGGGTGGAGGGCGGTGCAGTCAAGCCCTTCGGCGGAGATCCTGCCCCCTTCCATGAGGTGGATGTGCGCTGCCGGCAGCTCACGCAGCTTGTCTTCCAGTTCGGCGCCGGCCTCGTCGGCCGGCTGCGGCGGGATGACGATCCTGTCAACGGGGAATCTGTGCGCAAGGAACGGAGCGAAGCTGCAGTGGTCGTAGTCCCTGTGGGAGACGGCCAGCACGTGGATGCGGCGCGCGCCAGCCTCCCGCAGGATGCCCGCCACGCCGCGGGCGCGGCCAGGCGCCGAGGACCCCGCGTCGTACAGAAGCACCGATCCCGTAGGGAGCCGAAAGACGATGCACTGGCCGTGCCCCACGTCGGCTACCGTGACCGTGAGGCGGTCGCTGATGCGAGCGTGGATGGCCCTCCAGAGGCAGCCGGCTGCCAGCAGGAGCACACCCGCAAGGAACAGGGCCCGTGCGCCCCTCAGGTCGCCGCGCCTCAGCCACAGTGCCAACACTGCGTAGAAGGCGCCGATCCACCAGACGGGCGGCCCCGAGGTGAATGTGACGAAGCCGGGCAGCATGCTGGCGAGCCGAAGGCCGTACTCTATCCCGCCGCTGAGCTGGCCCGCGGCCCACACGAGTGGCCAGGAGGCAAGGCCCCCCAGGAGCGCTGCCGGCACGAGAAGGAACGAAGCTGCAATCAGCAGCAGCACCAGCGGCCAGATCACGAGGTTCACCAGAGGCGTCAGCAACGAGTAGTGATGAAAGTGGTAGGCTGTCAGTGGGGCCGTCGCTAGCCAGGCGCATGCCGACAGCAGCAGGTAGTGTCGCCCGTACGCCTTGAGCTCGTCTACCAGCGAGCGTTCAGACGGCTCCTGGAGCCTTCCGACGAGCGTCTCCCAGGGCCATAGTATCCTCGCAAGCTCCGGGTAGAGGTAGACGATTGCCCATACAGCGAGGAAGCTGAGTTGGAAGCCGGGCGTGAACAGCTCCTGAGGCTCTGCAATCAGGATGAGCAGTCCAGCGCCGACCAGCGCAGAGGCCGGGTCATAGCGCCGCTTGAACAGCGGGGCCGCAACCACAAAGCTCAGCATCCACGCCGCGCGCAGTGCAGAGACTTGCATGCCCGTGAACAGGACGTAGAGCCATATCAGGACAATCAAGGCGGGCAGCCGCAGGCGCACCGGCACGCGCGCGAAGAGGAGGCATGTGCCAGCCAGCGCGGCAAACAGGCCCACGTGCAGCCCGCTGATTGCCAGGAAGTGGATTGAGCCGGCTTCAGACAGGAACTCCCGCTGGTCCGGGCTCAGGCCGCCGCGCTCGCCGAAGACCAGGGCCGCGCTCACCCCATCTATGGGGTGCCGCGCCCGCCACATCAGCCTGTCTTTGAGGAGGCTGCGTAGCCGCCCGATGGCCACCCTGGGAGATGCGTACCATGGCGGGCGGCGAAGGACATGCACTCCCTGCGCCGACGCGACCGTGGCGATTCCGACACTGCCCATCCGCTCGAAGATCTTGCGGAAGTCCTCCTCACCCGGATTCGTGGGACGCCGGTTGAGGCGGACGTTTGCCAGGAACTCTACCTCGTCCCCTGTCATCACGTCCGGCCGCCCCAGCTCAGCCAGGACGGTCAACCCCCCTGCAGTTCGCACCCACCCCTGGCCGTCGGCGGACAGAGCCTTGACCCTCAGGCGGAAGCGCCACCGGACTTCAGGAGGAGCATCTTCGGAGAAGGGGTCCTCCATGGTCCCCTGCTCCGGCTCTCGCACTGCAGCGCCGCGGACATAGAGCCGGCGCGTATCATCGCCAAGAAGTCTACTTGCGTGCCAGGGTGGCCTGTCACGGAAACGGATGCAGTGGCTGGCACCGCCGAGGGGGACCGCCAGTGCGAGCGCCAGCATCCAGCCGGCCCAGCGCCGGCAGCCGCGCAGGGCGCCCGGCAGCGCTGCTGCGGCAACGGCCAGACCCGCCACGAGCCACAGCATGGCTGTAGGCTCAAGGGCTGCGTCTATTGCTACCCCGCTGGCGAAACCGACGAAAACCGGGATGAGCGGCCGGCGCCGCCTGCGTTGCTGCTGGCCTGCGGAGCTGTCAGCGTTGGGTCGGTCCATATCTGCGGACTGGTCCCGTGGCGGCACGCAAGGTACGATGGGACAGGCCACAGCATATCTATGCACCTCAATCCATTTCAACGAATCCCTGCACCTCCGCCTGGCCGCCGGCGGCCGTCCCACTGTATAATCCCAGCCGCAGCGACTCCCGCAGCGAAGGCATGGCGATGCCGCCCGCACAGGCATTCAGCGTGGCGTATGTTCTCGGCGAATATCCCTCTCCTACCGAGACCTTCGTGACGAATGAGATACGGGGCCTCATGGCTGCCGGTGCATCCGTCACGGTGCTGGCCCTTCGGAGGGGAGGCGGCGACTACATCGCGGGCTGCATGGCCTTTTACAGGGACTCGCTGCCGGCCGGCCGCGTGGGCTGGGGCTGGCGACACTGGCCTCGCCTGGCGGGCGAGGCGCTCGCGCTGGAGTCTGGCTCGCTATCGTCGGGGCTTGCCGCGCTACGGAATGTTGGGACTGCGATTCGATTTGCGCGGCTTATCCGCCAGGCGGGCATCGGGCACGTCCACGCCCACTTCGGGTTTGTCCCTGCCGACGTCGCGCTCATGATTGCTCGACTTGAGTCGGTGGGCGCAAGCATCTCGGTCCACGCATGGGACATCTGGTGCGCCGGGCACGCGTTGCCGCGCAAGATTGCTCGGGCCGCGCTCTGCATCACCTGCACTGAGGCTGCCCGGCGCCATTTGGTGTCGCTGGCGGGTGGGCCAGGCCGTGCCAACATCCTGTGCATCTATCACGGGACGGACCTGGGCCGCTTCGTTTTTTGCCCTCGCCTTCAGGTCTCAAGCCCTCCTCGTATCCTGGCGGCGGGGCGGCTGGTTCCGAAGAAGGGCTTTGAGACGCTGCTGCGCGCATGCGGGAGGCTGCGGGGCAGATTGGGCGTGCGCTGCGAGATCGTCGGGTCAGGGCCTCTCGAACGCCGGCTCAAAGGCCTGGCGCGGGAGCTGCGGCTCGGCGAAGCGGTCCGGTTTGCAGGTTGGCTCCCGCACGTGCTGATGCCGCAGGCCTACGGGCGCGCGGACGTGCTCGCTGCGCCCAGCGTCGTTGCGCCGGACGGCGACCGGGACGGGCTGCCGAATGTGGTGGTCGAGGCGATGGCCTGTGGCGTGCCAGTGGTCGGCAGCCGGCTCAGCGGCATCCCGGAGGCCGTCGAGGACGGCAAGACGGGGCTCCTGTGTGCACCTGGCGACAGCGAGGCGCTTGCGGAGGCGCTCGAACGCATGCTGACGGATCGGGCGCTCAGGTCGCGCTGCGTACAGGCGGCCCGCCGAT
>CAYYNS010000141.1:0-5224 GCA_964473085.1 uncultured candidatus Brocadiaceae bacterium | reverse complement strand
GAACAGGTGAGCCGCGAGCCGTTCGTTGTCTTCACAGGTCAGATGGTAGCGCAGCATCCGGTCCAAGGCGGCTTCGAGCCGGCCGCGGGATGCCGCAAAGGCGCGTTGGGAAATCTCCCCACGTCGCGCCAGCCCGTCTCGTCGGCGTGCACCGCGGGACTATCCCGCGCCTCATGATGGAGCTTCTGATATATGGACTCGCCCCTGGCCGCCAAGCGATGGCCGGCCTGGGCCAGCGCCCCAGGGGTCACCTGAATGCCGAAGTGGGTCTGAAGGAGGTCAGCCACCTTGCGGAAGGACAGTCCGAGGCGGTGCTTCAGGTCAGAGGCAAGGGCCAGGGCGTTGGGGCCCAGTTGGCTCCCGGCGGCGCCAGTGGCTGTGGAGGTCTGCTCCGGATGGCGGCTGCGAACCATCTTGCGACAGCGCGCACACCAGCCCCGCTGCGTGTCGAAGCGGCGAATGACGGGGCGGGTTGGGGGAAGCTCGCTCTGGTAGATAGGGGCGTTGTCCCGGACGTTCTTGACCGCCCCGCCGCAGCGCGGGCAGCGCTTCAAGGGGACCCGTATGACCTGCGAGACCTCGCCCGGAGGCGGCGCTGGGCGAAAGGCGCCGCGGTGGCCCGCCTTCCTGCCCGGAGGCTTGGGGTGCTCCTTGGGGCGGTCCTTGCTGAAGGGAGCAGCCTGTCGCGTGGCCCGGCGCAGTTCCTCTTCGAGGGCGGCCACCCGGGCAGTGAGCCGCTTCACCTCGGCGGCCAGCCTGCGGCAGTTCGGGCATTCTGCCTGCACCGCTGGCGCGGCAGGCAGGTCGGCTCTAGATGCATCTTCCATGACCCGACACCATACCCCAACGCCCAGGGCAAAAGCATCACTCCTTCAGGAAAATCCGCCAACGATCGCTCGGAGACGCTAAACAGGTACCGGCGGACAGCCTGCAAAATGACTCATTTCGCTGAGGACTCACAATCGCCCCTCATTGTGCAATCACCTTGACCGACTGTCTTCTCCTTTGATACATACTTCGCCTCTACTGCTGGAAGCAGACCAATGAAGGTCCCACCCTTGTCATCCGTGCACTCGAAGAGATAACACGGCTGTACATAGCTCTGCCTCACCGGAGAACAATAGTATGCCAACCTTATCTCCTTGACTTTGCCCTTGCTGCCATAGTACATGACGCCCTTGCCCATTTTCAACTCCGCAAAGGCCTCGGCCGGCGTCATTATTGGATACTCCCGGAAAGGCCTTAACGTTTGCCACGCTTTGAATACCATGGCAATCCTGCCACCACGGCCAATGTGTACACTGATTCGCGCCCCCGCCCCCCAAGTTTCGTATTCCCCTATGCGCCTTCCAAAACTCACGGAGATAACGTCAGCGCCCGAACTGTTATCAACCACTGACCTCAAGCGCGCATCCCCGGGAAGGAGATCATGTTTCTGCAGGAACTCCAATGCAACCGTCTTGCAGCCCTCTGCCGGCAAGAAGTCGCCCGATGACCGAAACCTGTCGGCAAGAAATGCCTGACTCTCTACAAAGAAACTACTGTTCGTCGGATCAACCTCCAGCTCATAGTCATTCTCACCCTGAATGTAGCGCCCTATTTCAGACCTCTTCACAGGGCTCCTCATCGCGAAATGCCGGTTCCCGGATTCAGAAACCCACGCCTCGTCTATCTGCGGATGGACTACCTCATACACCATGACGCTTTCCGGCATCGTAGGAAAACCGATATCCATCTCTATCGAGCGCTCAGGATGCGTTGGATGATCCCCGTCCGAAAAAGGACAAGGAAGCGTTACGAGCTCTTCCGCTTGCCCCCAGAGGGTCCGACTGTAGCCCCCCAAACTCAGAAACCCAGAAACAAGAAACACCATGAGAAGAGTCCACTTGCTGTTCATGCGCTGCCCTTTCTCAGTTTGTCACTGCGTTGTAAAGTCGTCGTGACTGTAGCCACTCGTCGACACCGAATCCCGGTTGACCGACACTGGACCGTCCGTGGGAAACGACTCCCCCATGCAGGCCGTCCTGCCAAACACCCGAGATGTATTGCCCGGGGGCTGGTACTGATCGCATTGTCTGTGCCACGCGTCCTTTATGCCCTGCACTTCCAGCCTATTCGCAAAGTACTCCCCAGCAACGCAAAAAATGGTCATGTCAGTCGCGTATCCTAGTACCAGATGGAGCCCGCCGAACATCTGCTTAAGCTCAGCGTCTGTCCCGTTCAGGAAGTTGCACGTATTCGCGACAAGCCAGTCAACATCTGTATTCCCCCAACAAACCTCTGTCCAGTATAACTTATCGGGCTCCTGCTTTTGTCCGCCTACCAGATCCACGAAAAACCGCATATACGGGGTCGGACCTACTATGCCGTGTCCGCACCATACTGCAATATCCACGGAGTCCGCATACGCGCCATCGCCACGCTACGGCTGAAGCTGAAACGTCGGGCCTGACTGCTCGCGGTGCACCGCTAGGAATGGTGCGAAGGGCGGGATTCGAACCCGCAAGGCCTCGCGGCCACTGGATCCTAAGTCCAGAGCGTCTGCCAGTTCCGCCACCTTCGCACCCCTCCCGTGATCTTATCGGCCCACCTGGGGCACGTCAACGAACCCCTTTGTCAGCTCCCGGCCTGCCGCGGGACGCGGGCATCGGGCCGACCTCGCCGCCGCAAGTTGACAGGCGCCCCCCGGACGGCTAAAGCTAGCCTGCCATGACATCCCCACTGGCACGGAGGCAGACATGAAATCGTACCGCCAGGAGCTGTGGTTCGAGACGCCGACGCGGCGCGCCTTCATCAACATCACGCCCCAGGTCGAGCGGTGCGTGGGAGAGAGCGGGGTCAAGGAGGGCCTGGCGCTGGTCAACGCCATGCACATAACCGCAAGCGTCTTCATCAACGACGACGAGGGGGGCCTGCACGCGGACTTCGAGAGATGGCTGGAGAAGCTCGCCCCGGAAAAGCCCTACTCCCAGTACGCGCACAACAACGGGGAGAACAATGCGGACGCCCACCTGAAACGCACCGTCATGGGCCGCGAGGTGGTCGTGGCGATCACGGACGGCCGGCTGGACTTCGGCCCGTGGGAGCAGATATTTTACGGCGAGTTCGACGGCAGGCGACGCAAGCGCGTGCTGGTAAAGATCGTCGGAGAATGACGGCCGCGCGCATCCCGCAGCCTGGTCCATCAGCCGCCCAGGCCGAGCAATCGCAACAACGGCTCACGCTGGATGAAGTCGGGGATGATCAGGTCAGCGCCCGCGCGGATGAGGCGCGAGCGTTTTGCGGCGTTAAGCCCCTGCCGCTTGATCTCGTCGCTGGCGACGCCCACGGGCAGGGCGCCGCGCCTGCGCGCCTCGCGCATCTCGACCGGCCCGTCGCCGAACACGACGACCTGGCTTGCGCTGGGCCTGTGCTCTCTCAGGACGTCCTGGAGCACCAGGCGCTTCGGCTCAACCTCAGCCTTGCCGACCGCGCCGTAGATGCGCCCCTCGAAAAGGTGCGCGTAGCCCAGCGTCTCTGCTTCCGCCCTCACCTCTGGCGTGTCGGTGCCGCTGACAAGGTAGAGCTTCACTCCGCGCCCGTGGAGGCTCTCCAGGAACTCTTGAGCGCCCGCCACCACGAAGTCCGAAGGCGCAACCTGCCCGCCCCGGAGCCTGGCGATGCGCTCGCGCACGACCGCCAGGATCTGCGCGTCGTAGAGCCGCTTGTAGCCGTGCGCGTCAAGGACGGCTTCGCCGGGGACCCGTCCGAACTGCCGCACAAGCGTGACCAGTCCCTCCATCTGGGCGAGCGTCTGCACGCCCGTGGTGCGGTCAATGAACGTGCGCACCTGCTCCGTCACCCTCTGTCTGGGGGCATCAGAGACCTCGTCGGCGCCCCCGCCGAGGATCGCCCGGACCATCACCGACTCCATGACGCTCTGCCACCCCTGCCGCAGCGTCGAGATTGTCCCGTCGTGGTCGAACACGGCGTGGCGGATCTCAAGCGGCGAGGGCAGCTCGCAGACCGTTTCGATCGCGGTCCCATTCAGGTAGCGCGCCAGGGCCGGCTCGTCGGCCAGCTCCGGCAGGCAGATATAGGGCGGGTCGGCCCCGATGCGGCGAATCTCATCCGGCGTGGCCGTGCCGGTCGTGCCGATCTTGCGGACCGTCACGGAGGCGGCGATGTTCGCCAGCCGCGCCGCCCTGCGGCAATCACTCCCGGACCTGATCACGGCTGCCAGGACGGCAACCACGGTATCGCCGGCCCCCACCGGATCGGTGAGCCCGAGGACCTCGATGCCCGGGACCCACTCCTCGCCCTCGCTGTCAGCAACGACGATGCCCTCCTCGCCGCAAGTGACGAAGACCGGGCGGCCGGCGTGCTTGCGCAGGCGAGCGGCGAAGCGGCGGGTCTCGCCAGGCTGCACGCGCTCCTGCTGGCCGAGCGGCGCGCCGCACAGCCGAGCCGCCTCGCGGTCGTTGAGCTTGAGCATGCCGCCGCGATAGAGCCCGGCGCGGTGGCGCGAGTCCACGATGAATGCGCGCCCCGGATGCCGACCGATCACGCCGTTGATCTGTTCGATCATCTCGGGCGTGCTCACGCCCTGCGGGACCTGCTGGTTCAGGACCACCGCATCCGCCTCGGCGGCTGCGTGCTCAAGTTCCTCGCGCAGCAGCTCGATCGCCTCGCGGCGGATCACATTGAAGCCCCCGAAATCGAAGCGGTTCTGCTCGACGCCGCCCACGCACGGCTTGGCGTAAACCATGGTCTGCCAGTCGTCCTGGCACTGAAGCAGCCCGCGCGTGTCCACGCCCCGCTCGGCGAGGAGCTCGAGCAGCTCTCGGCCGAACAGGTCCCTGCCGATCAGCCCGATGGCCCACAGTTTGGCGACGCCCAGGTCAACCAGGTTTGCCACGACGTTGCCCGCGCCGCCGAGGCTGTAGCGCTGCTGGCGCACCCGGCGCAGCGGCAGACAGGTCTCTACCGACAGCTCGCCCTCGTCGGGGTCTATCAGCCAGTAGGCGTCGAGGCAGAAATCGCCGAAGACCGCCACGCGGGCGGTCGCCACACGCCTGAGACACTCCTCCAGCCAGCCGTGCGGGGCAGGAACCGGCACCGGCGACCTCCTGCACATAATGGGAACCCGGTCCGCAAGCAGTGGGACGCAAGCCCGCGCAGGCGAGTGTACTCCAGCCGGTTTGCCCCCGCAAACAAGCTTTCGCCTCCCCGGGCAGGGCCGGCC
>CAYYNS010000140.1:0-5245 GCA_964473085.1 uncultured candidatus Brocadiaceae bacterium | reverse complement strand
GCCCGTCCACCTGCTCGATGCTCAGCACGCTGGGGATCTTCTTCCACAGCCGCGGGGTCTGAAAGGCCTCCGCAACGTCGTTCTCAACGTGACCTTCCAGCAGGAGGAAGCGGTAGAACATCCGCACAGCCACCAGCCTGCGCCAGATGGTGTTGGGGGCCATGGCGCGGCGACGGCAGGCCTCCACGTAGTCCACCAGTTGCGTCGCCTTCAGGTCAGCCAGAGCGGCAGCGTCCTTGAGGCCGAGCTGCGTCAGGAAGTCCGTCAGGTCAGACTCGTAGGCCGCAAGCGTGTTGGCACTCAGGCCGCACTCGGCAGCGCAGTAGTCCAGGAAGTAACGCAGGAGTTCGAGGCTCTGTGCCATCGCACTGGCCTGCTCAAACGGGTGCGTGCCTGTCAGGGGCGGCGGCACCTGCGCCGGCCCCTCGCACAGAGGGGGCCGCACAGTTGCCCGCTTTCTCGCCGCGCGCTATCATACGGGCGCCCGCAGGGCCAAATCAACCCCTGCGAACCCGGCTCGGAAGCGCGCCCGCAGCCCTTCGAAATGCGCATTGTATTTCCTGAGGGGCAGGGATAGAATACACCGACGGGGTAGGTGGGGACTCTCGACGAGGCTGTCAGTATCCTTTTGTCACGTGAGGTCGCCGTGGCGGAACAACAGAAAAAGCCGCAGGGGTCGGGGCGCTACAAGCTGCTGGAGCTGATGGAGGAAGGGATATGCGGCAAGCTTTACCGCGCCCAGGATACGAAAGAACACAGGGACGTCCTGGTCAAACTGGTTGCTCGAGCCGTCAGCAAGGACCCTGCTTTCCAGCGCTACCTCTACGACCGGTGGGCCGAGCGCCAGGCCCTCTTTGAGCACCCCAACATCATCAACATCGTGGAGGTGGGCAAGAGCGGGCGACAGTACTTCGTGGCGGTGGAAGCGCCCGTCGGGGAGCGCCTGTCGGAACATGCCAAGCAGGCTTCCCTGCCCACGGAAGAGGCGCTCGACATCCTGCATCAGGTCGCCGAGGCCCTGCGCGCGGCACACAGGCGCGAGGTCATTCACGGACATCTGAAACCCTCGGACATCTTCCTGACCAAGGACGCCAGCGGCGAGCCCCTGGTGAAGGTGCTGTTCGCGGACATCGGCACTGCCATCAGCCAGAGCGTCTTGCCCATGCTCGGCGAGATCTACGGCGCGCCGAAGTACATGGCGCCGGAGGTCATCCGTGGCGGCGCGCCAGGCCCGCAGGCCGACATCTTCGCGCTGGGCGTGATCGGCTACGAGCTGCTGACCGGCCGCGAGCCGTTCCCCTCGGACCACCCAGTCGGCTACCTGTTCGCCAACTGCGAGGGCCCCCTGACGCCGCCGCACCTGGCCCTGCCCACCGTGCCCCATGAGGTATCGCTTGTGGTGAGCCGGTGCCTGGAGAAGGACCCTGAGATGCGCTACCGCTCGATCCAGCGGGTCATTGATGACCTGGACCGCTGCGACGACGCGCTGAAGACCGGCAACGTGAGCGTCGTGCCGAGGGGTTCGGACTCAGCCTTCGCGCGAGAGTATGAACTGCCGCCCCTGGAGGGCCGCCGCAGGGAGGCCGCCCCACGTGTCTCCATCATGAGCGTGGTGGCGCTGGTGCTGGCCCTCATCGCCGTGGGCGTTTCCGTCACGCTGAACTTTCCGGACCTGCTGAGGCTGCGCGCCGGGGGCGAGGAGCTTCCGTCTGGGATCAGCCCGGAGCTGCCGATCCCTGCGGGGGGCCGCAGGCGGGTCCCGCCTCCAGAGCCCGTCGTGACCCCGCCGGAAGGCACGCCGAGCGAGGCGCGGCTGGAGCGTGCGCGCGCCCGCTACGAATCCCTGATCAACGACTGGCAGTACCGCCACAGCCTGAGGGGCGCCTACAGGCTCGGCGCAACGAAGTTCGAGGAGATGGCCGCCGACTACGCCGACACGCCCTACGCGAAGCAGGCACGCCAGAGCGCCGCTGAGATCTACTGCGAGTGGGCTGAGGTCCTTGCCAACGAAGAGAAGTTCGATGAGGCTGAGGCGAATTACCGCCACGCGCTCGAACTGTCCCCCGAAGACAGCAAGCTGCGCGGCATTATCGTCGTGCAGCTCCCCAAGGTCATGGCCCAGAGGGCGGATCAGCTCGACCGCGCCCGCCAGTACGAGGAAGCCCTGAAGCTCTACAGGACCGTCAAGGAACAATTCCCCGACTCGGTCGAAGCGGGGCTGCTGCCGCACAAGGAGCCAGAACTGCGCTTCAAGCGCGCCTACGACTTGTGGAAGCAAGAGGGCAAGCTCGAGGACGCTGCCAGCGAGATGGCCTACATTGCCCAGAACTTCCCCGATAGCCCCGTGGCGGCCGACTGCGCCAAGTACCTGCCCGAGCTCTACCTCGACATCGCAGCGGCGAAGGTAGAGAAGGGCCAGTTGGAGGAGGCCCGCAAGGAGCTCGCCAACATCAAGGCCGCCTATGCCCAGAGCCCCGTGGGCGAGCGCGCCGCTGAGCTCGACGCCAGCGTGCTGTTCGAGCTTTTTGAGACCGCCCACAAGAACAACGACAACGAGGCAGCCGCCCGTCACTTCGCCGCCCTGGCCGCACAGTATCCCGCCAGCGAGTGGGCCCAGGTAGCCTACAGGGAGAAGCTCGGCCTGGTGCCAGCCCAGGGGGAGGTGATGTTCGACCCGGCCACCGCACAGAACAGGCTGGCCGACGCCCAGCGCTACTACGGCGAGAGGCGTTACGAGGCCGCCCTCAACATGCTGCGCGCCGTGATCCGCTGCACGCGGCCCGCCTCCGACGCTGGCCGCCAGGCGATCGAGAAGTTGCCCGAGTGGACCTACTTCGGCGCGCTCCATGCCTACGCCCGCAACCCCGAGGAAGGCCGCAAGACCATTGAGCAGGTGAGCCAGGACTTTCCGTTCACGCCCTGGGGCGAGCGCGCCGTCAAGGCGCTCGCCTGCATCCAGAACGCCCCCGCTGGCATGGTCTACGTGCCCGAAGGCCCGTTCCTGATGGGCGCCACGGAGGCGGATGTCGTCCAGTTCCTCAAGCCTCACTACCCGGCGGATATCCTCGGCAGGCGAGACGAGCTGGACCTGGTGATGAGCCTGGTAGGCTATGTCTCAGAGTTGCCGCAATACGTCGCATCAACGGACGCGTTCTACATTGATGCCACTGAGGTGACCAATGCGCAGTACAAGGCGTTCGTGGACGCCACCGACCACAAGCCGCCCTCCCACTGGGTTGACAGCACCTACGCCGAGGGCGAGGCGGACCTGCCGGTGACCAATGTGTCGTTCGAGGACGCTGAGGCCTACGCCAGGTGGGGGGGCAAGCGGCTGCCGACCGAGACCGAGTGGGAGAAGGCCGCACGCGGCACGGACGGGCGCTTCTTCCCCTGGGGCAACGTATTCGACCGCAACGCCGCCCAGCACATGCGCAAGAGCGACGCTGGCCCTGTCGCCGTCGGCACGTACAAGACGGGCGCAAGCCCTTACGGCGCCCTCGACATGCTCGGCAACGTGTGGGAGTGGACCGCAAGCTGGTTCTCTGCCTACCCTGGCAACCAGAAGGCTGATACTCGGGCGCCCTACGGCGAGACCTTCCGCGTCTTGAGGGGCGGCGCCTGGTACCAGCAGGACCTCAAGCCCGTGCCCACGCGCGTGACCTTCCGCCTGCCGGCCAAGCCGGAGACGCGGGGGCGCGACATCGGCCTGCGCTGCGTCAAGGACGTGCCCTAAGGCCAGGCTCAAGACCGGAGGCTGCGTGCGCGCATGCGCCCCGCCGTTCGGCCAGAGGTGCGCCTGGAGTGGTTCGCCAAAGGCGGCGTGGTGGTCTGGGCCGACCCGGATGTCGTGCCGCGTGCGGCGGTGGGGGAACTGTTCGCGCTCCCGATGGTCCTGGACCCGCTGCGCGGGACCGCTTCCCGCGCGGCAGCCCTCAGGACGCTCTGGCGGTGGTCGCCACAGTGGCTTGCCGCCCGCCGTACAGTGGTGCGGCAGTACGCCCACGGCGGCCTCTGGGGACGCCTTCTGGGAAGACACGCCGGGCTGTTCTACACGTCTCGCCCGATGCTGCGCGAACTCCAGGTCGCCCTCCACGCCCGCCAGCAAGGTGTGCCCACGGCCCGACCGGTAGCGCTGCGCATCCAAAAGAAGTTCGGACTCCTGTTGACCGCACAGTACGTGACGGAGGAAATACCGGAAGCGCGTGACCTGCTGGAACTATCGCACCTTGTCCAGACGGGGGCGTCCTGCCCTGCCCCTGCCCGCCAGGCCATCGCCCGCGCGGTAGCCGCCGCGCTCGCCGCCCTGCACGCAGCCGGCATCCGCCACGGCGACCTGAACCTCAAAAACCTGCTCGTATCGGAGCGGCACTCCCCGCCCCGCGCTTACGTGATAGACTTCAAGAAGGCCCGGCTCCAGCGCGAGGTCCCTCTTCAGGAAGGGCTGGCGGGCCTGGTGCGGCTGGACCGGTCTGTCCTGAAGTGGTCAGCCTCACGAAACCTCATCACCGTCGCCGACAGGCTGCGCGTGCTCAGGGAATACGTCCGCCTGCGTGCCGCGACGGCAGACTGGAAAGGGTGGGCGCGCACGATCCGCACGCGCCACCTGCTGCACGCCGTCACCCGGCAACGCTCCTGACGGCAGCCGTCCGAGCAAGGAGGGACATGATGGAGCGCGTCAACGCTAACGAGCTTGAATACCGCAACGGGCAGAGCGGGCCCAAGTACCTGTTCCGCGGGCCGCGCATTGACTGGGGGCTGATCCGCTTCCTGCCAGGCCAGACACTCGGCAGGCACCTGCACCGCCAGGTCGAGGAGACCTTCTACTTCCACTCCGGCACCGGCCTGATGGTCGTGGAGGACCTCCAGTACGACATCGAGCCAGGGGAGGCCTTCCGCATCGAGCCCGGCGAGACACACGACATCATCAACACGGGCGATGTGCCGCTGGAAGGCATCTTTATCAAGCACTGCTACCTACCGCAAGACAAGGTGGACGTGCGCCCCTGAGCGCCGCTACAGCGCCGCCAGGCTCAGGCCCCAGTGACACAGGACGGCAGGAAGCAGGCTGCCGCTGAGCTGGTAGAGCGCGCCCAGCCCCAGCGCCGCAGCACAGCGGAACGCAAAGACCCCCGGCGAACCGGGCGCGCCGTGCCAGGCCACAAACAGCGCCCCAGCAAGCGCCACGGCGGCCCACGGGCCGATCAGGCCCGCCAGACGCCGCTGAATGACACCCCGGAAACAGACC
>CAYYNS010000139.1:0-5289 GCA_964473085.1 uncultured candidatus Brocadiaceae bacterium | reverse complement strand
ATCGGGAAGGTGAGGCGCTCGTAGTCCACCCACTGCTTGCGCATGATCGTCATGAGGCTGATCATGCAGGCATACAGTGCCATCAGGAAAATGCCCCAGTACAGAAGGGGCATCAGCCACGGCTGCCAGGGCATGGACGCCGTAAGGCGGGCGAAGTTCTTTGCGCTCTGGATCAGCCCGCTCAGCGTCCAGGGCCTCACTAGCACGGGGGGCACCCCTTTCATCCCCTGATCGAACAGCAGGATGCTCTGAATGCCCCCATCACGATCCAGGGGTGCGGCCCAGGACGGCAGGTGCGGCCAGAGCTTCTGCGCCCAGTTATTGCTGGAATCCGCCAGAGAATACGGCGTCGTGATGGTTGGAATCAGGTAGCCGGTCAGCCCCATGGTGGAGATGGCGCCCGCCACGAGCATCATCGAGGTGGCCACCACCAGCTCCCCTGGCCGCAAGGCGACCCGGCGCCAGAACATGCCGACAAGCCCGTTGATCGCCAGCAGGGCAACGAACAACAGGAACATCGCCCCGCCGACGCTGTAGTCCAGAAACAGCGTTGAGCTGTGGAGGTAAAAGACCCAGTAAGGATCCGCAACCGATATGACAACGCACAACACTACGCCCAGCAAGATGGCACGAACAGTGAAAATGCCTTCGCCCATCTGCTGTTCTTGCATTACCGCCGGCGTGTGGCTCATCAAGGCATCCTGTCTGAAAAGACCCACATGCTGCCCCCAGCCAGGAAGGCTCGGCGGGTCTTCTCAAAGCGGGTCAATGCAACTGCGCTTCCACTGTGCCAATCCCAGGGCGGTAGAAATTGAACTGGACATGCGGATGATTCGCCAGCAACGACATCGGGACAGATGAATCGGCGATGCGCTTGGAGATCATGAGTGTCGTCAGTCGCATGCCGAAGGGGTTGTCATGCTTGCCGGCATGCCAGATGGAGACCTTCTGCGCCTTCCAGGTCTCCACCGGCCCCACTGTGGCGGCCTGGGTAGGCACCGTTGAAACGTTGCCACCACCTGAGGTGCGCGCGTTCTGCATCACCGTCATCGGGTGCAGGTCCACCACTCGCGTCCCGAGCCTGCAGTATTCCTCCGGCGTCGGCGGCTTGTCCTTGTAACGGCCTTTGCGGGGGAACGGATCGTTGAATGCCCAGTGTTTCACCTCCCCCTGGCCGCCCTGCATGACAACGCACCGCACCTGGTCATAGCTTCTACTATAGGAGTCCAGGTCCCCGATGGGAAAGTGCAGGTGTGAGGACGGCATGCGAAGCTTGCGGTCAATGCGATTGAAGCACAGCTCCATGTCAGCGCGCGCAAACGAGAGCGGGTGGGTGATGGGAACCGGCCTGCCGTCCTGGACCCACTCGTCCATGCCCCAGAAATGGGCATCGCGCACGTCTAATCCCAGGCTGTTGATGATGCGCGCCACAAGCGGCAGTTGTTCCGTAGGCCCGATCGGGCCACAGATGCCAGCCGGGTTGTCGCCCGTTGACTGCTTCCACGCCCAGACATACTCCAGGGCCTCGGCCAGGTAGAACTCCTCAATCGTCTCATAGAACACGACCTCGAAACCCGGGCGCGAGAGCCGCAGCAGATCCCTCTCAGTGAGCCCGGCAGCGTCTTGCAGAATCTCAGGATCCAGCGTGGTGTAGTCCCACCAGTCCGGAGCCACCTTGCTCAGCGGCCTCGCCATCGTTTCCCCCCTCCTCACTGCTGCTTCTCGGCAGTAGCCTCCACGTTCCTGACAAGCTCGTCGCTCCACGGCACGCCGAGCATGTCGAGCGCGATCAGAATTGCACCCACGCCGGGCGAGAAGCGCGGGTCCACAATCGTCGCGCCGGGATGGCGCTTGCACAGGCGCTGGCGCACCTGCTCATAGTAATATGGCACGCGCAGCATGAGGCTGCCGGCGACGACCTTGTAGGGCCCCTTATGCAGCCCCAGCACCTCGGCGCAGGTGGCGGCGAAGTGGGCGATGTGCTCCGCCCCCTCGTCCACGATCTGCTTCATTACCAGATCCGGGGGATCGGCCGTCGCCAGCTCCGTCACGACCTTCGCGTAATCGGCCACCTCCTTGCGGAAGTCCTGCGTGGTGTAAAGCAGCGTGATCTTCTTGCGAATGGATGTGCCGCCGCCGATCTTCTCAAGGACCTTGGCGTGCATGTAGGTGTATGGACCGCGCTTGTCCTCGGCGTAGAAGGCGGCGTTCAGCCCCCGCTGGGCCAGCCAGTAGGCCGACCCCTCGTCACCAATAGGTCCCCAGCAGCTCGTCACGTGGGTCTGGCCGGCGGCGTTTCGGCCCCAGGCCACCGAACCGGTCCCGACGATCAACGCAAGGCCCACCTTCTCCACCAGCCCTCCGACAAGGCTGCACTCGCCTTCCTCCTTGCGCAAAACCTTCTTCGGATAGGCAAGGCGGGTGATGCACGGCACCAGCGGGTCAGGCTGAGGCTCGATTCCGATGATGGCCAGCTCGGTTTCGAGCTTCCGAATGCCCGCCTGCTTCTGGGCCGTGGTAATCGCCTCGGTAAACGACTGCTCGGCCATTTCAAGCGGAATGAAATTGATGTTGCCCGATCCGCCCACCCCTTCGCCGAGAATCCTACCGGCCTCGTCGGCCAGCACCGCGTGGGTCTTCGTGCCGCCAACATCCATCCCCAAAACGATTCGTGCCATGGTCACATCCCCATATATCCCAGTTCCATCGAGGCATCCATCAACCAGCTCGTAAAGTCAGCCGTATAGTCGTAGGTCGTCCGTAGGGGCTGAGCGTTGAAATCTGGCGTGCCAGGCCCCAGCATCCAGCCGGCCGGCTGCTGACAGGACAGGATGAACTCCATCTGGGAGAAGCACTTCTCCAGGTAGCGCTTGTCTCCCGTAACCCTTGAGAGCATCGCCGAGCCCCAGCCGCCCTTTCCAGCCGTCGTGAAGTGGAACGCGTCCTCGTGGGCGCGTGCCAGCCATTCCCAGATCCTGATCGCGCCGTCGAGGTATTGGGGGCGGCCCGTGTAATCGTAGACCGCGATCATGACATTCATCGGCCACGCCCAGATCCAGTAGGCCTGCTGGCCTTTGTTGCGGTCTACGTAACAGTACTTGTGGTTTTTCTCCTCCACACCTGCCAGATCAGTGACAAGGCCGGTGCCTTCCCGCCAGCGGGTCCACAGCCTGTCAGGATCCCTCTGGGCCCTGAGCATCTCCAGCAGGAAGTCAACCGACTCCACTGCCATCTGCGGCCTCTGGTGTTGCAGGCATGCCAGCGCGCCCACCGCCGTGGCGCAGGCATCTATGATGTCACTGGGCGGCTTGACGTGGGCGTGGAATCCTCCGTAAGGCTCGCGCAGCGACACCATGAAGTCCACGATCTTCTTGCCCAGGCCGTACCAGCGCATCGCTGCCATTGCCCGCGCAAACCACGCGTTCTGGTAGAGCTGGCAGAACACCGACCCGTAGCTGCCGCTTGAGCGCGACTGCTCGTTAGTGTAGATGTCCCCGTTCTGGCGCATGTAACGGTCCACGACGTGTCGCATCAGCAGCCCTGCAGCGCCCACCTGCCCCGCCACACGGAGGGAGTAAACGCTCTTGTAATAGCAGCCCACGTCGTCCGTGTCCGCGTAGATGCCGCTGGCATCCGGCTGGGTGAGGCCACGATAGTTACCCAGGTGCGTCTGCTGTGCGGCCAGCCAGCCTGCAGCCCTCCGACCGGCCTCCCTCAGCACGGCGCTTGTGATCTTCATCCTGCGATCGTCCTCAAAACGCGGCAAGACCCGTCCGTCACAGGTCTTGCACTATGAACCTTGTCGTCCCGGCTAGGCTCTGGCCGGGTTCAACAACCCGCAATCCGGAAATCTCCGGCGGGGCCGACTGCAGGTTCACCGCATTCGGGGCACAGGTGAGGTTCTCCACACAGACAAACGGCTTGCCCGGCGGAGCATAGCAAATCTGGTGGGAGAAGACCTTGTCGGCCCGCAACGCCACGCGCTTGCGAAGGTCGCGGTACTCGACCACGGCTGGCTCATCGTCAATCCGGTCTATGAACACGTTGTCCACGTCCAGATCGGCCAGACACCGCGGCTGACGCAGGTCGAGTTTCGTGCCAGCTACTGGCTCCGCCCCGCCAGTCGGAATCAGGTTCTTCATCAGGAGTGACCTTTGGCAGGGCACGCGGACATAGACATCCTTGCGCTGGCCCGGCACCCGCCAGAACGGATGCAGCCCAAAGCCGACCGGCGCAGGTGACTTCCCCCGGTTTTCAAACCGGAAACTGTACTGGAGACCCCGCTTGACCAGCTTCATGTTCACAATGAGCCGCCCAGGGAAGGGAAAGCCTTCGTACACGGGATGGTCAGGCGTGATGTCCAGCGCGCATTGCACCTCGTTGCCGCTGAGCTCAGCCTGGAACGGCTCGTCGCGCACAAGCCCGTGAATCGTGATCAGCTGGCCGCCCTTGGTCTGCGTGACCTTGCGACCCCTGAACTCATACTTGCCTTCCGGGATGCGGCAGGGGGTCGGGAACATGATGAAGCAGCCCGTGTACATCTCGTCCGGCCCGCGAAGCAGCTTCTCGTCGTAGTAGAGGTATTCCTGACCGTCTACCTGCAGCGACACGAGGTTTGCGCCGCACCGTGGCTGGACGCCAGCAGCGACCCTGTGGCCGCCTATGACAGCCTCAAAACGCCGAATCTCCAGCACGTCCCCGCCAAAACGATCCCTTGCCATCGCCATCCTCCCTCAATCCAGCCGCTGTGCCCCGATCCCACTCAGAAGCCAGATACTCAATCTGGCCTTCGGAACTACCCCACCCTTGCGCGGGAGCACCCTTCTATCAGGTCAACCCCTGCACGTCAAGCCAGAACGTAGCTGCCCAGCTTGCCGACCTTTCAGGACCACAATCGTCCAGGTCTTCTCAGCGGCAGAGCACCTGATCCCCGAGCGCCTCGCTGAGCGGATCGAAACCCTCCGGCCCGAAACCCCTCAGTGAATGCCCGCGCCACCCTTCTGCGTACTGGAAGCGGCCCGACATGCGCCCGACCTTTGCCGCCATCTTCACCATCGAGTCCAGGTACGAATCCATGCCCTGCGTGGCATCCAGCCACTCCTTCTGGCTCCGATGGCAGGCGAGCGCCTGACGGACCCTGGGAAGCACCGAGGCGACGTTGACGAACAACTCCGGCTGGATCGGGTTCCTGAGCTGGTCCGTCAGCTCGATCGGCGTCGCATGGTAGAGCGCCACGTGGCTGTCCACCGCCTCAACCGGCGGGTCCACCGGATAGTTCGGTATGTTCCG
>CAYYNS010000138.1:1794-5323 GCA_964473085.1 uncultured candidatus Brocadiaceae bacterium | reverse complement strand
CCTGATCCTCATGCGCCCCGATGTCCGGCCCCTGCCCCTGCGGCACGGCACGCCCATCGTAATCCGCTGTCAGGCCAACGTCCGCGCCGGCGTCAATGCACGGCGAGTCGGGCTGCAGATGGAAGTCGAGCCCGGCTGCGTTCACAAACCCCGGATCAGCGCACAGAGAGTGCGCGTCCTGCCCCGTTGCCGCTCGCCACTCCTCGAATGGCATGTAGTCCCATCCCCACTCCAGCTTCTTGCCGGTCACCCACCAGTCGTTGTGGTCGGACACAAAGCCGGCCTGCGAGTCGGGCCGCACGTGGACTGCCAGTGCGCACGAATGGGCTATGTTGTTCTTCAGCGCGATGCCAGAACAGTTATTGAAAGCGCTCAGCCCCACGCCTCCGATGGCATACAAGACGTTGTTGTACGCAGAGCAGTTCCTGCACTGCTCGTTGAAGCGAATCCCGATGTACTCGTCGTGAACGACGTTGTAAGAGACCACGGTGCCCGTCGTCATCTCGATGAAGATGCCCGCGCTCTGTTGGCCGTTGCGATAGCACAGGTTGCGCGTCACGACGCAGTCCCGCGAGTTCCACTCCACCGCTATGCCGTGCGAGCCGTTCTCATGCACCGTGTTCTGCTCGACGCGAATCCGCTGCGTGTCAATGTCCACGTCTATCCCGAAGCTGGCATTGTGGTGCGCACTGCAGCGGCTCACCACGACGTCAGCGGCTGCGTTGGCAACCTTGACGCCGTAGTAGTTGTCGCGGCCGCCTACCCCCGAGATGGTTCCTCCCTGAACGCCGTTGAAGCCGACCCCCGCGCCGTACTTCTGGCTGCAGCCGTAGAACTCCCCGCCCTCCACCGTCACGTTAGAGGCGTCATGGGCGTGGATGCCGTGGCGGAGGGTGTCGTGGACCTTGCAGTTCGTGAACGTCACGTTGCTTGTCTGCGTGCCGTCCGCCATCAGGCCATCGTAATAGTGCCAGGCTGACTCTGTGCCCACGCAGGCGACGTCCGCGCACTGGCCCAGGTACAGGCCGTAGTGCCCCTTGAGCAGGCACAGGCCCTCCAGCCGTATGTGGCTGCGTTGCCAGGCAAATACGCAGTCGCGCACTGACGCCTCGACGAGCGTCCCGTCGGGGGCTGCCGCCCTGTAAACGTAGAGGCTGTTCGGTTCCCAATACCAGTCGCCGTCTGCGGCGAGCTTCGCCGTGGCGTCCTTGCGCGCGCCACGCACGCCGTCAAAGAACACCTGGAACGGCTCGGCAGCAAGCGACGCAACCCAGACGTTGTTCTGAAAGGCCTTCCATCCCGTGACGGCATCGGCGCCCACGATCCGGGGCTCGTCTCCCGTCCCGTAGGAGCCGAACGTGATCGGGCTGCCCTCTGCGCCGGAGGACGGAACCTGGAGGGTCTCGCGCCACGTGCAGCCCTTCTTCAGGAGCACCCGGTCGCCGGGGCTAAGGGCCGTCGCCTTGATCTTCGCAAGGCTCTTCCACGCCGTTGCCATTGACAGGCCGTCCTTAGCGTCGTCGCCCGCCTGCGCATCCACATAGTAGGTCTTACCTGTGGCCGCCGCCTTCGGCTCGACAGGAGCCGGGGGCTTCGCCTGTGGTGCCTGCGCCGTCACGACCGGCGCCCCAGCTCCCCCCGCTGAGGCCACGCGCGGCGAGCCGCCCGGACCGCCAGCAGCCATCGCAGGCCCCTCCGGCGTGCCGAACACCGATCTGAAGACACGGTCCGCACGCTGTCCAAGCAAGACGAGCCCGGGGATCACCACACAGGCAATCAGCGCCAGCAGCAGGGCGTACTCTATGATGGCCTTCCCTGCCCTGGACCCAGAATGACTGGAAGCTCTGGCCATCCTTCTGGCCCTCCACCAGCTTCTTTGATCCCGACGCACACAAGAACCCTTCTATCTGCACGCAAGTGGCATGCCCACCGTGGCTGTCCCAGAATGTAACATGCCGGGGGGCTGACAGCTCGGCTGCGGTCTTGTTCTTGCCCGATAATCGGGCCTGTTGCGGTTCAAGAGGGCCGCCCCGCTGAGGCGAATGCCGGGAGGAAGGGGGGCCGTGGAGCTGCTAGAGGTCGAGGTAGGTGGCGCAGCCAGCGCCCGCTGGCATGGCACCTACCACGGGATTAGACGCAGTCCGAGCGCTGTTTGTTCCCGGGATGCGTGCGGGCAACCTTACCCCCGCCATCGAAGCAGATGTCGAGGAGCATGCTCCAGCCGGGCCGATCGTAGTAACGCCACGCGCCATCGCGCGTCACGCCATGGAGCGGGCGGCGAGCATCTCCTCCAGCAGCTTCCAGCAGTAGAGCTGCATGCGCGGCACGTGGAACTGCCCGCCCCAGACGCTCCCTTTGAGCTGCAGCGAAACGCTGCCGTCGCGGTGGAGATACTTGAACCAGTCGCCGTACTGGGGGTCCGGGAAATGCGCGTAGGTCCACTGGTGGACCCTCTCGTACCAGTCGGCGTACTTCTGCTCGCCCGTGAGGTGATGGGCCAGCAGCGTCGCGTAGAGCGCCTCGGCGTGCACCCACCAGAGCTTCATGTCGTGCTCGTACTGAAGACACGGCTTGCCCTCGACGTCCACGAAGTAGAGGATGCCGCCGTAGTGGTTGTCCCAACCCCGCTCCAGGGACCAGTCGAGGACCTTGCAGGCGTTCGCCATCAGCTCGGGCCGGTTGCGCTGGCGCGCCTCCTGCATGATGAACCATGAGGTTTCGATGGCGTGCCCGGGGTTGATGCAGCGGCCCTCCGGGCCGTCCAGCCGCTCGCCGTGGGGGCCGACGGTCTCGAAGAGCGCCTTCTCGTCCTCGTGCATGAAGTCCTCGAACACCTCGCGCAGGGCCTGCTCGACGACGTCCTGATAGAGGGGGTCGTCGCCGTGCTTGCGAATCTGCTGCGTGGTGGCCAGCAGGATCATTGGCATGGCGTGCATCTTGGTCTGCCGCGTCTGCGGGTAGACCTTCGGAGGCAGCAGCTCGGGGTTACGCCAGTAGCACACCAGCAGCCGGTAGAGGCTTCTGGCCCTGGCGAGCCGCTCCTGGTCGCCCGTCGCGCGTGCGTACTCGCTGAAGGCGATCACGCCGAACGCCTCGGTGAACACGTAGCGCCGCTTGCGCAGGGGCCGGCCGTCGCGCGTGACCTCGTAAAACATGCGGCCGTCGGTGTCGAACAGGTGGCGCTCGATGAACTCGATGCCGCTGCGCGAGGCGTCGAGCCACTCCTGGCGCTTCTCGACCTCATTGTAGAGCAGCGCCGTCAGCCACGTGAACCTTCCCTGCGCCCAGCCCGACTTGTCGGTCTTCAGGACGCTGCCGTCACGATCGAGCACGTTGAAGAAACCGCCGTGCTCGGGGTCGGGCGAGTGCTTCATCCAGAACGGGACGGTGTCCTTGAGCAAGCCGTCCCGGTGGATGGCCAGCAACTGTTGCATGCGTTCCCTCTTCATGTTCAAACTCCTCCTGCGAGCGGCTACCATCAGGATGATACTGTAGCGCCCCTGCGGAACCCCTGTCCAGCGCCCTGGGC
>CAYYNS010000138.1:0-1694 GCA_964473085.1 uncultured candidatus Brocadiaceae bacterium | reverse complement strand
ACCATCAGGATGATACTGTAGCGCCCCTGCGGAACCCCTGTCCAGCGCCCTGGGCGCCGCCATGTGCCGCGCTGCCGCTCAACACATCAAAGACCGCGGTGCGATCGTACAGTTCGCACCGGGGCTGATAGCGTCTTGACATGGGATGAGGAATCGTGTAAAATCCTACCATATAAGTAGGAATTGCGAGGCCCCTCCATGAAGCTCTCGGCCCGAGCGCGGTATGGCACAAGGGTGATGGTCGAGCTCGCCTCGGCCTATGCGGAAAGGGCCATCTCGGTGAGACGGCTTGCGCAGGACCAGCGCCTGAGCGTCAAGTACCTGGAGCGGATCATGGCGGACCTGAAGGCCGCAGGGCTGGCAAAGGCGGTGCGCGGTGTGCGCGGCGGCTACAGGCTTGCCTTTCCCCCTGAGCGTATCCGGGTCGGCGACATCTTGCGGGCGCTCGAAGGCCGGCTTAGCATTGTTGAGTGCGTGGAGCATCCCGAAGAGTGTCCCCTGCGCGAGCAGTGCCCGACGCGGCAGGTCTGGGTTGAGATGGGGCGCGCGCTGAACAGGATCGCGGAAAGGACGACGCTGCGGGATCTGGTCCGAGGCAGCGCGGGCAAGGGCCGCCGCCGGCGCCCCGACGGCAAGCGCAGGACAAGAGGCGGCGCCTCCACTGGATGAGGAGACGATCGTGGCCAGGATTTACAGTGACATCACGCAGACGGTCGGCAACACGCCGCTGGTGCGCCTGGGAAGGGTCTCGGCGGGCCTACAAGCAGAGGTGGTGGGAAAGCTCGAGTTCTTCAACCCCCTCTCAAGCGTCAAGGACAGGATCGCCGTGGCGATGATCGAGGACGCTGAGCGGCAGGGCCTGCTGCGAAGGGACAGCGTGATCATCGAGCCAACGAGCGGCAACACGGGGATCGGACTGGCGTTCGTGTGCGCCGCCCGCGGCTACAGGCTCATCCTTACGATGCCGGAGACGATGAGCGTTGAGCGCCGCCAGCTCCTGGCCATAATGGGGGCTGAGGTCGTGCTGACTCCAGGCTCAAGAGGCATGCCGGGGGCTGTCGAGAAGGCCCAGGAACTCAAACAGGCGACGCCGAACTCCTTCATGCCGCAGCAGTTCAACAATCCGGCCAACCCGCGCATCCACCGCGAGACGACGGCGGAGGAAATCTGGCGCGACACCGATGGCCGGGTGGACATCGTAGTGGCAGGCGTGGGGACCGGGGGGACCATCACCGGCATCGCCGAGGCGATCAAGCCGCGCAAGCCCGCCTTCAAGGCGATCGCAGTGGAGCCTGCCGACTCGCCCGTGCTTTCAGGCGGCCGGCCCGGCCCGCACGCTATCCAGGGCATAGGGGCCGGATTCATCCCCCAGGTGCTCAGGCGCGAGCTGCTGGACGAGGTCATCACGGTCAGCGCGGACGACGCCCTGCAAATCACCCGCCGCCTGGCGAGGGAAGAGGGCATCCTTGCCGGAATCTCATCCGGCGCCGCCGTCTGGGCCGCCCTCAAGGTGGCGGCGCGCCCCGATGCTCAGGGCAAGCTCATCGTGGCCATCCTGCCCGACACCGGCGAACGCTACATCTCCACCCCACTTTTCCAGCCATAGCACAGGAGGCAGCACTTGTTCCGAACGATCAAGGAAGACATTCAGACAGTATTCGCTAGAGACCCAGCAGCGAGGAGCGTGCTGGAGG